>NZ_KV814423.1:0-692 GCF_001813925.1 Corynebacterium sp. HMSC072D12 | reverse complement strand
GCTACGCACCCCGAAACCGGAAGAGCCCCCAATCTTGCTCACCTCGGGTCGAGTGGTGCTTCACGCCGAAAGCAGACAGACCTAACTCGATATGACCCCGAATTTCGAAAATGCTTTTCGACTGCCGCAGTGCAATTGAGCAAAAAGAAACGCCCGAGCTATTGCTCGGGCGTTTACTCGTGGTCTACTCAACCACTGCCGTGGGGCCGGAAGGGCCCCTGCGGACACCTAGCGTTTAGGAGTCCTTGCGGCGGCTAGGACGCAGAATCAGAGCTGCACCAGCGATGAGTGCCAGCGCCACACCAATGAGGCCCAGGACGTTAGCACCGGTGTTGGCAAGCTTGCCAGACGAGGTGCTCTTGGAAGAGGCCGGGGTGCTCGTGGTCGCGCTTGGCTCGCTGCCCTGGCTCGGCTGAGCACTCTGGGTCTGCTCGGACGTCGGCTGTGCTTCCTCGCTCGGTGCCTCTTGTGCCTTCGGCTCCTCAGGCTTCAGCGGCTCAACTGGCTTGGCCGGCTTCGTCGGCAGCTCCGGAAGGTGCGGAAGCTTAAAGAAGTGGGCCAATGCCGGCGGGATAATCACCAGCGGGATGAGCGGCCACAGGCTGCTGAGGTTCGGGATGCTCGAGGTACCTGGCTTGTCGGGGTTGTCCGGAGTGTCTGGCTTGCCTGGCTCGTCCGGGTTGCCTGGCTCA
>NZ_KV814422.1:0-454 GCF_001813925.1 Corynebacterium sp. HMSC072D12 | reverse complement strand
CTCTGCGCCTGTCATGCGCCCGCCGTTAGTCAGGTTGAGCTCGATCTCATCACCCTCGCCGTTGATGATCTGGTCCAACTCATTTAATGTGACGATGACTTGGGTGCGCACGGCCGGCTTTGTACCGCTTGCTTGGTTGAAGAAGATGTCGTTGGCGGCTTGAAGGAGGTCGGTGGTGTTGGTGGATTCTAAGACTGCGCGCATGTTGGCAATCGTGGTGGCGTCATCGGTGATGGAGAGCGTGTTGGGGCCTTGTTCCCGGTAGGTGATGCGTACGCCTGGTTTGGCGGTTCTTTTAGCACGCAGTTCTTTCAGGCGTTGGGCGGCAACATGTGGGATGCGGTGTGCGGGTGTGGCAGCGAGTTTGATTCTTAAGTTCCAAGCATCCAGGGTCTTTTTGACTTTGGATGTATAAGACTCGATGAGTGTGAGGGTGCCGAGGCTGTGGCGTTGT
>NZ_KV814421.1:0-40874 GCF_001813925.1 Corynebacterium sp. HMSC072D12 | reverse complement strand
GACAGCAGCTAACCCCAGCCACCACACACAACAACGACTGAAAGGAAACGGCTTACCACCTGCACCAATACCGCCACCCGCCAACCGAGGGAAGGTTCGCGGGCACATCGGCGATCCTTCAAGACAACACCACCCACAAACCACAACAAGGTACGCGGGGATCCCTGACCACGGCTAATGCGCCACAAAATGCAGCGGGGTGTACCGGGACTCTTGAGCCCTTAAAGGAGAAACCCGCCACCCAGATGCAACGGCAGTGACAGTAAGGCCGGGTTTAAGCCCTTAAAGAACGAGACCCGCCAACCGAAAGATTAACGGGATACCCGTGGTGTGTGACAACAAGTCGACCGTGCGATGCCCCACCGCAGCGAAACACTTTCAAGCTAGTTCTCGAAAGCAATCGACCTGAAGCAGGAGCGGCCGAGAACTTTACTGCCCGCTATCCCGGCTATCCACACCGCCTGCGGATGACAAATGCGCACTCGCGGGCTGTGCAGCCGGCGGGTGGCTGGGAGGTGCGGCGCTAAAAGCTAGGCATCCACCGGCGGGCCTCCCGGAGTCAGCTCAAGGATGCCCGCACCCACAAGATAGGTTGCTAGATCATTCAAATCAGCTTCCTCCCCGTTGTCGTCATAACCATCCATGACGTACTCAATGACCGCGTCGCCATCCTCGAGAACTTCCGCAATCACGTACTCCTCTGCCTCCCCAAAGGCGGCAATCTGCGAGCCACGGGCCGAAGTAAAGTCCTTAACGGAATCGCTTAGCCCAACGCTTTCTGTATCGCGAATCGCATCCGCGTTCTCTGTGTACTGAGCCACGAACTCCCTGTCCGGGCCATAAATACAAGAGATCGTCGGAACCCACTGCACGTCCAAGCCCAGATAGTCCGACTGCCCAAAGAAAGACGTGTCCTCATAGCACTCGTCCGAAAGCCCAATAAGCGGTTCGGGCACCGGAGCAGATACCTCGGAGGCTCGGATACTGTCGACATCATCAGCGTCGTATGTACTATTCCAATACGTGTCATCAGAAGCCGCGACGTTTCGTGGTGCTTCGTCGAAGTCGGCTGCGACATCCTTGAAGAAGGAAACCGCAGCAAAGATTGCGACGGCTGCGATAATAGCGAGTACAAGGATTACTGCCAGTACAATCCACAGCACCTTCTTCGAGCTCGACTTCTTTTCCGGCGGCTGCGGCATTGCCGGTCCGCTGGCGTTAGGCCCTTGATTCTGATTGTTAAATCCAGGTGCTGCTTGGTTGTGCGCTGGGTGGCCTTGCTGTGGGTTCTGTCCAAATCCACCGGGCGGTTGTTGCGGGTTAGCGAAAGGGTTCGTCATGCCGATCAATCTAACAGAGAACCACGTCACAATATTGTGAAAAATCCAGGATGCGAGGCCCGTTCCCCGTCATAGCTTTTCGATCTGACGGTGCAGCGCATTAGACTGCCATCCGATGAGTACTTTCGCCGATCTCGGCCTCCCCCGCGATGTTGTCCGTGTTCTAGATAAGCAGGGCATCACGACCCCCTTCCCTATCCAAGAAGCCGCGATCCCCGACACCCTCTCCGGCAAGGACGTCCTCGGCCGCGGCCCCACCGGTTCGGGGAAAACCTTTACGTTCGGTCTTCCTATGTTGTCCCGGCTGGCAAAATCTGGTGTTTCCCGCCCCGCGCACCCACGTGGGCTCGTTCTGGCACCAACACGCGAGTTGGCAACCCAGATCCAGCAGCGCCTGGAAGAACCAGCAGCTGCCCTCGGCCTGCGTGTGCTTGCGGTAGTCGGAGGCGTCAACATCAACAACCACATTCGCTCACTCGCGCGCCCGGTCGACCTGCTCGTTGCTACACCGGGGCGAGCACAGGATCTGATCGACCAGGGCAAGCTTTTCTTCGACCACGTCGCTATCACTGCCCTCGACGAGGCCGACCAGATGGCGGACATGGGGTTTCTCCCCCAAGTGCGCAAACTACTTAAGCTCACCCCACCAGACGGCCAACGCCTACTCTTCTCCGCCACCCTCGACGGTGAAGTCAACAAGCTGGTCCAGCAGTTCATGCACGAGCCCGTAACTCACTCCACCGCGCCTGTCGAGGCCGCCGTGGACACGATGGAACACCACCTGATATATATCGGCACGCGTGAGGCGCGCAACGACGTCGTCCTGCGCCTAGGTGCACGCAAAGGCAAGACCATCATGTTCATGCGCACTAAGCACGGCGTCGACAGGCAAGCCAAAAAGCTCCGCAGAGTCGGTATCAATGCGCTGCCCCTCCACGGCGATAAGGGCCAGGGCTCACGGACAAAGGCTATAGAGGGCTTCGCCGACGGCAGCGTTCCTGTGCTCGTCGCCACCGACATCGCCGCGCGGGGAATCGACATCGCGGACGTTTCCCTCGTCGTCCACGTTGACCCGCCCGCGGAACACAAGGCCTACCTGCACCGTTCCGGCCGCACGGCGCGCGGTGGAGATTCAGGCACCGTTGTCACGCTCGTCACTGATGAACAGCGCGACGAGGTGGCTAAACTCATCGCGAAAGCGGGGGTCAAACACACCGACCTCGACATCAGCGACCGCGCCAACCCTGCCAGCAGTCCTGAGCTTGCCCAGATGACCGGTGCACGCAAGCCAAAGGGCGAACCGCTCGGCCCACCACACCAGCAACCATCTAAGAAGCAGACATCGCGTCAGCGGGCGGGCACCCAAGGCCAGCGCCACCGTAGCTCGCGCCGCCGACGGGGCAACGCAGGTCAACGATGATTCTGCAGACCACAGACTGGCAAGCTCGAATGCGCAAGCATGAGGAATCAGCAGATGAGTTCCTCAAGCGCTTTCGGCACCCTGGTTCCTACCACCCTGTCTACGACTTTCTCTTCGAATACTACCCTGTTCGCCCTTCGCATCTGCGGCGTTGGCACCCAGGGGTAGGCATCACCCTGGCAGGGGATGCTCCACACAGCGACTGGCGCTACTACCACCGCACTGCTGAGGGAATTGCGGTAGACACCGAGGCCTTCCTCGAGCGCCGCGGCGGTACCGTGCGCTACATCCTTGACCTACTGGAAAAGACCACACGCAACCCCACCCAATTTGATTGTTTTGGGCTGCATGAATGGGCCATGGTCTACCGCACTGATGCTCCTCGCCATGACCTGCCGTTGCGGTTAGGGGCGGAGGGGACGAATGAGGTCGTCGACAAGCACCGCATCAAGTGCACCCATTACGATGCCTTCCGTTTCTTTACGGAGCCCGCGCGTCCGCTCAATCTCACGGTGCTGAACCGCGAAGACCAGCCGGAAAACGACCAAGCAGGGTGCGTCCATGTGAGCATGGATCTCTATAAGTGGGCGTGGAAATTGGGGCCGCTGGTGCCGGGTGAGTTGTTTCTTGACACCTTCCGTCTGGCCGTCGCCGCACGCACGCTCGATATGGAGGCCTCTCCCTACGATTGTCGAGAATGGGGCTTTGGTGTCGTTCCTATCGAAACGCCCGAGGGAAAGTCGGAGTACGTGCGACGCCAACGCGCGCTTGCCGACGCCTCCGAGCCACTCCGCGCGCGGCTTGTCTCCCAAATTAGAGCAGCGCTGAGCGCTACAATGAGAGACCATTGATGTGACCCATCGGGACGCATTGCGCGGCCCCGAGACCTCAGCGCGGAAGGAAAAAGATGGCTCGGCACTCGGATGGAAAAAATAACTACGCATTTGCACCGTGGGTCATCATCGTGGCCGTCCTGGCGGTGTTGGCGCTGGCCATCGGCGGTTTCTTCCTTTTCCGAGAGGGAGATTCCTCAAAATCTGAAACAGAGGCTGCGGACACAACCGCTGAGACTTCCACTGAGGAAGCCCCCACCAGCACTGCGGCCAAGACTCCGGAATCCGCCACGTCTTCGGAATCAGAGCAGCCTTCTTCGGCCGCGCCCAGCTCGGAAGACAAGGCCCCTGAAGATGTCGCGCCAAATACGCTGTTCCTGCTCGATACATCCGACAGCCTTGCTCCGTACTTCGATGCTGTCACTCAGGGCGTGGCGGAGGCGGCAACGGCGGTCGGCGCGAAGGGAAGCCAAGTGGCTCTCTGGAACTATTCCTCCCCCATTTCCGCAACAGCCATCGTGGGCTTCCGTCAAAATGTTGCTTACGGCGACGCCGAGAACGTCGCCTTTGCCGTGGGGCAGTTCGGCACCGGCGGTGTACCACAAACACGCAGCGCCGTCGTTGCGGCACTCGATAACGCCACGGATCAAACAGCTGGTAGTGGCGAAAACACTCGCGTCGTGCTGATTACCACTGGGACCCAACAGGATATGGATGACGCAAGCTTTGCGGAGGCAGCCAAGAACGCTCGCGGTGAAGGCGTTAGTTTGAGTGTGGTCCATATCGGTGATGGCGAAAAGGACACAGAGTTGGAAAAACTCGCAGACGATTATTCCACTGTCTCGAATCCTTCCAATGCACAAGAAAGCATCGCGAGCGCCGCTGGGGCGTAATAATTTAGGTACGCACCTGGAGGATGCGCGGCCTTGCTTGAAGCGACGGTGTGCGGGCACGTAAAACCGTCATGTGGGTGCAGGGCTGCAGAGAAGAAAAGCCGCCGCATCCTCAACAGCACTGACGTGAGCTGCAGTGCGCAGGAGGAGGAGCGGCGGCGGCTTCCTGTGGTAGGCGTTTTAGGAGGTCTTGCGCTTGCGGCGAGCGGCCAGCTCGTCGAGGCCAATGACAACGTCGATGTCTTCTTCCTCTACAACACGCTCGGCTGGGAAGGAAGTAATGGTACCAGAGAGTTCCTTGAGAATACCCGGCACAGCGATGCCGAACACGCCTTGGCCGCCGGCCAGCAGGTCGATAACTTCGTCGTTAGACCGGCACTCGTAGACCGTGGTGCCGTCCGACACCAAGGTGAGCTCAGCAAGATCGTTGACACCACGGTCGCGCAAAGACTCCACGGCGAGGCGGATGTTCTGGAGGGAGATTCCGGTATCCAGAAGGCGCTTGACAATCTTCAGGACCAGCACGTCTTTAAAGGAGTACAAGCGCTGGGAACCGGAACCGCGGGCAGTACGGATCGAGGGCTTAACCAAGTCGGTGCGCGCCCAGTAGTCCAGCTGGCGATAGGTGATTCCAGCTACCTGACACGCGATGGGAACGCGGTAGCCCAGCTCCTCATCAGGCCCTACATCGAAGAGAGATTCCTGAACGTAGGTGTTGGCGGCAATCTCGTCGAGCGGCAGGGCGCTGGACTCAGTACGATTATTCTTACTGCTCACGTAATTACTCCAGTGATACTTGAGGGGAGTTCTATTTTTCTATTAAAGGACACGTCAGCGACGGCGTCAAGGGTCGTCATCGGTGAACCTCTAGTAGAACTTTAGACTTTTTGATTCACTTTGTCATCATTAGTCACACGCGTGTCATTAAAAAATTTCAGTGACAGCACGAGAAAAGCGGCGCCCGTAAGGGCGCCGCTCTGTCCATCAAAGGTCGGTTTAGAACATAAGTCCGCTATTGAACCACGCGGAACCTAGGCTCCTCACAGTGAAGGAGTTAGTCCTCCCCTTCCTCTCCTCCGAGCAAGTCCTCCTCCGATATGCCAGAATCACGCATCATCTGCTCGAAGCCATCATCTTCCTGCGTTTTCTGCTGAGCAGCTCGCTCTTGAAAGTCGCGCATGCGCTTCTCTGGAAAGGTTTCCGGGGATTCCGCCTCGCGCTCTAGGTCGTAATACTCTTTAAGGTCCTCGTCGCTAATGTAGATGGCCACCTCGTCGAGCACATCCTTTTCAAAATGGATGGGTAGCCCATAGTGGTCTGCCAGGACGAGTGCATCGGACAGACGGGCATCATGCTCTTCGCCGGTTCCGTCCACAAGATCAACCATGAAAACGCCTTTGCGGTACTCGGAGACGCAGATGTGCTCGATGCCATCGAGCTGGTCCGCGAAGGCGATGAGCAGCTCGTAGGTACTTGGCCGCGCGTTGAAATGGCGCTCGAGGACTTGCAGCACGCGCGCCCCATCAATCGGTGAGACCCACACTGGCACGTGCCGGTCCGCCTCTTCCCAGTAGAAAAGAGCGCACAGATTGTTTTCGGGTCCGACGGGATGGATTCCTAAAAATTTCAGTACTTCAGTAGTCATGGGACCCACTTTTACACACTTTTCTTGCACATGGTTCTCGGGCCAGCTAGGCAGCGTAAAGATACTCGGAGTGGCACGAGAAGGCGACACGAAGCCTGGGTTAGGCCACATTCCATCGCGAGCCAGGCATCAGGTTTTAAGGCCGGAATTCGTCGCGAAGCTCGGTCTTGACCAACGTCCCGTGGAGCGATAAAACCAGGGCCGCCATCTGCTGTGACAGTTCCTCCGCCTGTTGCGGGGCGGTATCAGACTTCGAATGCGCGACCGGCGTTGCCACCTGCGAAATCATGTCCGCCTGGCGTCGGGCAGCATTGCGCAGCGATTTCAACTGCCGAGCCTCGAGCCCAAAGGACTCCAGCGCCACGGCCGCGGAGACAATGGACACGTCATCCGTGTCGAAGAAGCCCGCCGGATCCGGCTTGATCAGGCCCACCGAGACCAGTTTCGCGATGTTTTCCTGCGTTGTTCCGGCTTGGTCGGCCACGTCGGCGTCGGTAAGCCGGGTAACTACCGGCGCACGTAGCTGCTCAGCGCTGATAAGGGCCTCAGCCTGGGAGGAGACAATAGCGGTCACCTGCCCCGAGTCCATCGCATCCAGTTGTTCCCGAATGACCTTGAGCGGCGTGTAGTGATCACGCTGCGCAGTCAGAATGTAGCGCAGGCGGTCCAAGTCTTTTTGGTAATAGCGACGGTAGCCCTTTGCGGTGCGCTCCGGAGTAATCAGCCCCTCAGACTCCAAGAAGCGAATCTTCGACACCGTCACGTCCGGAAATTGCTTCTGAACGTGCTTCAGCGTTACGCCAATAGACATGGGCTTCTGCTTAGCAGGCTTGGTCTTCTTGGCCACGGAAGACGCTGCTGCGGCAGCGGCGGTGGACTTCTGCGCACTCACGATAGGACTACTACTGCTTTCTACACGGTTTCACTTGGACACAGCGGGAACGTGGGCAGGGTGCGAAATAAACCTACTCCCCTCGCACCCGTTAGTTCCTGCTAACTAGAACTGCTTTATTGAGGGGCAATAAAAACCAGGCGGAACTTACCGATCTGGATTTCATCGCCTACTTCCAGCACCTGCGCATTGCGCGGCTCACGGTTGACGTAAGTGCCGTTGAGCGATCCGACATCGACAACCTCAAATTGGCCGTCTTTGGAGCGGAACTCGGCATGGCGGCGGGACACCGTGACATCATCAAGGAAGATGTCTGCTTCTGGGTGGCGTCCGGCGGTAGTGGTCGGCTGATCCAGCAGGAAGCGTGCGCCAGCGTTGGGACCGCGCTTTACGACGAGCAGCGCCTGGCCCTCTGCCAGGTTCTCAGCGCCGGCAACGGAGGCGTCAGAACCCGCCGCGGTGCCGTTTTCCATCTCCTTGAGAAGATCAGCGCGGAAGACAGAAGTAGTCTCTGCCTGCGGTTCCGGCGTTCCGGTATTCTCGCTCATTTTTACCTCCGAAGGGTCGGATCGATGTTGACTCATTCCATATTAGCGACTCCGCTGTCCGCGCGAGTCACCTCTGGCGCATTTACATTAGCGGAAAATGTTTCCTATGCCCTTGAGCACGGAATTTCCGCCCCCAGATAGTGGGTTATCAGAGACCATATAAGTCCACGTGGCGCTCGGTCGAGACAGCCCATGATCCTCGAGGTGGGCACCCTCAGAATCAATAAGCACAGTCTTAAAAGTATCTAGAGCATCATCAACTGCCCGCTGCGCCAAGTCCTTAAATTCACGCACCGCGATGCGGTGGTATTCGTCGATGGGCGTCTCGCGGGCGATGGCGCGCAAGTGGATGGATTCACGAACGTCATCCATCAGCTCTAGGTGGTCGGCCCACGCCAAATCTAGGTGGTACAGCATAATCTCGCGGGCAGCCCGCTCACGAGCTTCCGCGGGGACGTCGCCAAGCTCGGCTGCGCGTTCGGGCGCCCGTTCAGCCAACTCCTGCCAGGCTTGATCAGTGTCGAGCAACTTGGCACGGCGCTCATCGATAATGATGCGTTGGTCCGCGAGCAGCTGGTTGTACTTCCAGGTTTGCGCGTGAATCTCCAGCAGTTGCCCTTCCGTCACGCGTTGGCAGTGTGCAATGAAGTCCCGGACGCGCTTGGAATCGATGAGCCCATCGGCATCGGGGCGCGCGGACAAGGATTCATCTTCACCGCCCTGTTTGACCACGTCATCCTCCAAGGAAACGAAAAAGAGCGACATGCCCGGATCTCCTTGGCGGCCTGCACGCCCGCGCAACTGGTTATCCAAACGGGAGGAGCGGTGCCGCGAGGTGCCGAGCACTGCCAAACCGCCCTTTTCAACAACGGCTTCACGGTCAGACTCATCCGCGCCGCCCAGCTTGATATCGGTGCCGCGGCCCGCCATCTGGGTAGACACAGTCACTCGCCCCACGTCGCCTGCTTCCGCAACGATGCGCGCCTCGTCCTCATCATTTTTTGCGTTGAGGACGTTGACCGTAATCCCCTGTTCACGTAGGGCTTCGGCGAGGTCTTCTGATTCAGCAACATCGTGGGTACCCACGAGTACCGGCTGGCCAGTGCTATTGATTGCCACGATTTCATTGACGATGGCACGGGATTTTTCATCCACGGAGGCATAAATGCGGTCAGGTTCGTCGAAGCGCTGCAGTTCCTTGTTACGGTCGATGACCGAGACGTGCAGGTCATAGAACTGACGCAGTTGGTCTGTTGCCTCCACTGCGGTTCCGGTCATGCCGCACACCAGCGGATAGCGCCGCATGAGCTCCTGGAGCGTAATGGTGTCGAGGATGCGCCCTCCTTCTGACACCTCTAGGCCTTCCTTGGCCTCCACCGCGGCCTGGAGGCCATCCGGCCAGCGCTGCAGTTCCGCTACGCGGCCGCGGGAGGCGTCGATAAGCTGCAGTTTTCCGTCCGTGATGATGTAGTGAATATCGCGGATAAGCAATGCCTTAGCGTGCAGCGCTAAGTTAACTTTGACCAGCACGGAGCCGATGTTCTCCTCCGAGTAGAGCGAGTCGAGTCCCAATTCGTGCTCCACACGCGCCGCGCCCTCGTCGGTGAGCGCTACCGTGCGCCCATCCTCCGCAATAACGTAGTCCTGCTCCTCTCGCAGCCGGGACACCACGTTGGTGATGTGGCCCGTAGATTCCTCACCGGGGCGATTTCCGGCGAGGACGAGGGGGACGAGGGCTTCGTCGACAAGCACAGAATCCGCTTCATCCACCAACGCCACATCCGCGCGCGCTTGCACCGTTTGCTCGCGGGACGTGATCTGGTTATCCCGTAGCACATCGAAACCGAGCTCATTGACTGGTGCATAGATGATGTCGGATAAGTAAGCCGCGCGGCGTTCTTCCGGGCCGAGCTTCTCCGTTACCGGGGCCACCGTGAGTCCAAAGAACTCCACGAGCGGGCGCATCCATTCAGCGTCGCGCGCTGCTAGATAATTGTTCACTGTCACCAGGTGCACGCGCTTGCCGGTCAGCGCAAAACCCGTCGCGGCCATGGCTCCCACCAGCGTCTTTCCCTCACCAGTGGCCATCTGGATAACGTCGCCTTCAAGAAGACGCAGCACAGCTTGGGACTGGACAGTAAAGGGACGCATGCCAAGCTTGCGTTCGCTGGCCACGGCTAGGGCTGCGAGGAAGCGGGATTTATCCGCGATCTTGCCGTCCTTCACGCACTCCCGTGCGGTGGCGGCAACCTCTGCATCCGACAGGTTCGCGATATCCTCTACCGCGGAATCTGCGGCCGTCACAACGGCTTTCGACTTCTTGTTGTTGCGTTCGGACTGCGCGCCCATTGCCTTCCAGAACCAATCGAATGCGCCCATGAGCACTCCTCCATCCTTGTGCGTCATACAGGTCTTCTATCGACTCTAGTCAACCCCGGTTCGCAGGCGTGCGTTCGCCCTTATATCCTTATGGTCATGCAATCCGTGAACGTGTCGCTCCCCTCCAGCACCGGTACCACGATGGCCGGAACCATCGACTTCCCTGACTCCCCTCCGCAAGCCTTCGCCATCTTCGCGCACTGCTTTGCCGGCTCGCGCCATACCCCGGGCGCTGCCCGCGTGAGCAAACAGCTGACTAACTTTGGCATCGCTACCCTGCGCTTTGATTTTCCTGGCCTAGGCCAATCCGAAGGAAATTTTGCGGACACATGTTTCAGCCAGAATGTTGCCGATATCCAGGCCGCCGCTGACTGGCTAGCACAGAACTATTCCGCACCGCAGCTACTCATGGGCCATTCACTGGGCGGGGCTGCCGCTCTGGCCGCGGCCAACAACATTCGCTCCCTCAAGGCCGTGGCCACCATCGGCGCCCCCTTCGATCCTGCACACTCCGTGCTGCACTACGCCGACAAGATCGGCGAGGTCGACGCCAACGGTGAAGTCGAGGTCACCCTTGGAGGCCGGGCGCTGACCATTTCGCGTCTCTTCCTCGAAGACCTTGCTGAGACCAACCCGGAGGACTATCTTCCGCGTCTGCGCAAGCCCCTCATGGTGCTGCATTCCCCCATTGATCAAACGGTGGGCATTGATAACGCGCAAAATATTTTCCGGACCACGCGTTATCCCAAGTCCCTCGTCGCCTTGGATAAGGCCGATCACCTGGTGACTAAGCAGGGCGCGGCAGCCCGTGCCGCCGACCTCATCGGGGCGTGGGCGGAGCAGTTTATTGTTCCGGAGAACCTTCCCACCCCAGTTGCTGAGGACTCAGCGCTTGCAATCCCGGCAGTTGGAACCAGGATGGGCGTCGTCGTGCGCCACAATGACCGATCGGTGAGCGCTGACCGCACGAAAAAGAACGGCGGCAAAGGCCAAGGTTTCACCGCGGAAGGCCTTCTTATGTCCGCTGTGGCTGCGGCAAGCACCCAGGCCATCAAAGAAGCGGGCAAGGCGCAGAAAATCGACGCGAAGGTACTCGAAGCGGTATCTGTAAGGGTTAGCCAAGAATCCGAATCTCGTCTCACACGTACGGTGACGCTTCCTGCTTCTCTGAGTGCCGATCAACAACGCGCGCTTGCCGACGCCGCCGCTTCCACCACCATCGACTCCCTCCTCGCTGTGGACATCGCCACCGCCGTGGCAACCACTGCAGAATAAGCCGCCCATGGTTGTTCTTAACCCACTTGATCCTGCCGCCCGCTGCCCCTGCGGTACCGGCCTAAGCTTCGGCGAGTGCTGCTCGCGCTACCATGCCGGCACACCCGCCCCCTCAGCGGAGGCCCTGATGCGCTCGCGTTTCAGCGCTTTCGTCACCGGCGACGAGGATTATTTGCTGCGCACCTGGGACCCCGAAACCCGCCCGGAGCGCCTCGACCTCGCCGAAACCGGCATTCGCTTTTATCGCCTCGACATTATCGACACCGTCGCGGGCGGCCCCTTGGACCAGACCGGCATCGTTGAATTCGAGGCTTTCTATAAGGGAGCTGCCAAGGGCTCTCAACGGGAGCGCTCCTCTTTTCGCCGCCAAGGCGGGCAGTGGGTCTATTCCACCGGAGAGTTTTAGAGCCTTTAAAACAGAGGTTGAGCTGGGATTTGTCGAAGCGAATACCGTTGGTGTAATCTGTAGCAGTTGCACGAAATAGTGCGACGGCGGACTATGGCGCAGTTTGGTAGCGCACTACACTGGGGGTGTAGGGGTCGCAGGTTCAAATCCTGTTAGTCCGACAGTATTACGGCTGGTCAGAGCGATTCTGGTCAGCCTTTTCTCACGTTTTCCTTTCCCATCCTGAGGTGGACTAGCCGGCTAGTCCACCGTAACTCAGAACTTCAAAGTGCCTAATGTGTCGTCGCCAAGCAGCGCTGCCCCTATGTTTCTCCCCCTCATGGGCTAAAGAGCGTTTCTAACTAGGGCTATAACCTGGGTTGAGGCACTATTACAATTCATGGAATTGTTGTTGACCTACCTCGCTGTGGTGTTTGGCTGCGGCCTCATCGCGTGGGCAGTGCGCCTGCCTCCACTTATTGGATTTCTCGCCGCTGGCTTTGCGCTCAACGCCGGCGGAGTCGAGCATGTCGAAGCATTAAATCTATTCGCGGACATTGGCGTTACTCTCATGCTTTTCGCAATCGGGTTACGCCTCGATCTCAGGGCCTTAACTGATAAAGCTGTGTGGCTGACAGCCAGCGCACATGTACTCGTGATGACTCTGCTCGGAGCGGGCTTCATTACAGCACTCGGGGCTCTTGGTGTATTTGGGCCTACGAGCTTTTCGGTAGCTGTCAACATCGCCCTGGTACTGAGCTTCTCAAGCACCATCGTGGTCTTAAAAATCCTGCAGGACCGCGGCGATGAACAAGCCCTGTACGGAAATATCTGTATTGGCGTACTCATTATGCAGGACATCATCGCTGTTGCCTTCATGAGCATTCTCCGCGGGGAGCCGCCCAGCTTGACTGCCCTCTTGCTTGTACTCATCGTGCCGCTACTGGCATTGACAACGCGCCGCTGGTACAAGCTCGGCCACGGTGAGCTGGGCGCACTATTCGGCATCGTGATGGCCCTTCTGCCTGGTTATGCTCTTTTCGAATGGGTCGGACTCTCGGGCAGTCTGGGTGCTCTCATCATGGGCGTGGTTCTCTCTCGCTCCCCTGGTGCGGAACAACTCAGCCATTCACTGTTCACACTCAAAGAATTGCTGCTGGTTGGCTTCTTCGTCAACATCGGCTTCCTGGGCCTCCCGACGTGGCAGCACCTCCTTGACGCCAGCCTGCTCCTAATGCTTTTGCCTGTCCAGGGAATCGCCTACTGGGCCATCCTGTGGACACTAGGGCTGCGCAACCGTACTTCCGTCCTCGCGTCTTTGCTCCTGGCCAATTATTCCGAATTCGCGTTAATCATTGCTGCCCTCGGGGTGGAAGACGGCTGGCTGAATCAGCGCTGGCTACTTTCATTGGTTCTCGCAGTGTCCTTGAGCTTCGTCATCTCCGCCATTTTCAACCCACAGAGCGTCTCGCGGGCCACGCACGTGGCCAAACGCTTACCTACGCGCCCACCGCACAAGATTCACCCGGAAGATCGTCCGATCGAGCTGGGGGATGCCCATGCTTTGGTCCTTGGGGTCGGCCGCCTAGGACTTTCCTGTTACAAGGAGCTCACAGAGGTCTATGGCGCGAAAGTCTTAGGCGTGGAGCATGATCCAGCCCGGGTGCGCCACCTCCAAGAGCGCGGCTTCAATGTCGTGGAAGGCGATGCCACCGATGTCGACTTCTGGGAGCGTGTCAAGGACAGTCACCACATTGACATGATCATGCTTGCTATGCCCGCCCAGCACGCGAACGTCGACGCAGTCAAGGAGATCTTCGCCTCCGATATCAACCCCGAGGAATGCACCATTAGCTCGGTGGCAATGTACCGCGAGGACGTAGAAGACCTCGAGGAACTCGGGCTTAACGTCGTGGTGCATCTGCAGGACGGTGCAGGCGAATCACTGGCCGAACGGACCTTCACCGAAAACCAGATGCGGCGCCTGCGCCTGGCTGGTGAGCTCTAGGTCTACGACGGCATCGGAGCGGCGCCTTCCCACCCCGGCGGGCTTTCTCCTCCTCCGGCCACACAAATGCACCTAGAAACTACGCATATCTCACCCGCCACAAAGTAACTTCACACGGAAGAACTAAGAAGAAAAATCTCCGCTTCCCCTTAAGGAAGTGGAGATTAGCCGTGATAAGCGTTGCGGCCAACTAGGAACGCTGCACCGTCACGAGAGTGAAACTAGTTTGCCATACCGCTAAGGCTTCGCATGATACCGCCAAATTCGATATCCATATACTGCGTGAGGACTTCAAAAATGAAGTCCGAGTCATAACCACGCAATGGACCCTTTGTGCTCAACATGGAAAGACCATGAGCACCCGCCCATACCGAAATAACTAGGGTGAAAAGCACCCACGGGGTGCGTGGTCCATCAACCTCATCGATAACCTCGCGCACAAGAGACATAATGAAGCCAAAAGCTCGTCCAAACTCGCTAAAGTCGCGCTCGAGCTCGACCGCTTTGTTTGCATTCGGGAGGAAATTATCTTCGAATGACATGGGGACGATTGGCCCAGATGCAATCTTGATCAGCGTATCGAAACCTTGTGGGTCATACAGGGCATGTGAGACATACCCATAACCTGTGGCCTTAATCTTGGATACGGCACTAGCATCTTCAGGCAATGCAGCCACCTGACGGTAAATGAACTCATAGTTGATCTTGTCCAGATAGCGCTCAAGATAGTTAGCTAGTTCCTTATCACTTTCAAACAGGTGTTCAGCCTCTTGAACGCTGAGGCCTGCTCGATTCGCAGCTCCGCCGATGTACAGTCCGGTTACACCACGATCAAGAATCTCCTCGACAGCACCCCGAAGCAGCGCTGAACGCTGCTCTTCTTCTGTCGTGCGTGGAAGATCCTTAGCCTTTGTCAAAAGCGCTTCCGGCTGCTCCCCCACCAATCCATAAGGAATGGTGCGTTCAATTCGCTCACCCCTAAAAAATGGGTAAAGACCAACGCTGAGAGTATCCATAACAGCACTAAACGTCTGCTTCTTGGCTGCTGGCGAAAGGTAACGCAAGATTCCTTCAGCAGCGAGCTGCGTTACGCCGTGCAAATGCGAGAAGATAGACAACGCTGAAAGCAGAGTCCCCTTTGCATCGACCTCTCGGCCGCCGGATTCCCTTATAGCGTCTTCAGTCAGCTCAAAAAGCATCCGCATTATAGGGCACGTCTCGGCGCGCCCGCCTCGGTCACCAAAATCTTCCGCCTTCAGCCCCACCTGCGGCGTTGCGTGGACCGCAGTAAATGCTGCGAAGGCGGAAGGATCCTCAACCGCAAAAGAGAAATACGACAGAGCTGTGGCCCGGAGCTTGTCCACTGCAGTTGCGTTTTCAGGTAAGCGTTCTAGATGTAAATCAACTACTGAGGTCAATGCTTCATTGAGCGAATGCTTAGTAGCTTCAACAAGCTCAGCCTCAGATGCAAACAGTGCCCGTGCTTCCCCAAAAGGCACATCGACTTGATCTGCAACCTCCCGCAGGCGGACTTCATCAATACCCGCCTTGGCAATGACCCGGCCGGCTTGCTCAATAAGTAGCTGCCGAGAGGGGCGGTTACCGTGTTCCACATCTACTGAAGTAATCACGGTCATTAGCCTACCCAGGAATAGGTCAATTCTAATTCCATAAACGCAAGATAGGAAACTTTATAGAATATTCTCAGTTTCCTTCCTGGCCGCATCAGTCCGCAACTGAACCAAAACAGGTTGAACTATACATTAGTGTAAAACTTATACAGTCCTGCCCACTTTGTGGACAGGACTTTTTAGACTACTGGGCATGCCCTAGTCGCCCAAGGCTACCATGCCGGAGAGGCGGCTAGTCTTTACTTCTGCTCATCGCCCTCGGGAGCCTCAGCACCCTGGTTGCCGATACGTTCATCAAGCTGGTCACGCACAGAGTCAATCTTATCTGCCTTGTCCTCGCCCAGCTTTCCCTTAGCCAAGTCTGCACCCTTGTCCAGTGCGCTATCCGAAATCTGCTCACCCTTATCGGTGTTCAGCGCATCCTTTGCCTTGTCAAAAATACCCATTTCTACAGTCCTTCCTTTGCTTTACTGTTTCTAACAGTGCTGGCTTCCAACACCCGAAGGCACCTACACCAGAGCCGTGTTCACTATTGCGTGAAGCCTCCTTAGACTCCCCACGCAACGAACAGATGCTCTACGGTCGCTGCCTTCGGCGTGCGCGCCGACACACCCCCACCGTACCGACGCCCTGAGTTCTTCGCCACAGCGTTTATAAATTAACGCTGTCAACAGCGCATGGCAGTTTTGGAAAACTAGATTCTAAGAGTTTTAAGTATCTCTATAATGCCCCACCCCCACCATCTACCCCTTTTCGTTCAACAACTTGGTACGTGCCATCACCCTCTCATTTGTGAACGCCTGTACTCTAAGACACAATCCTTTTGTGCTCTTTTCCCTCTTTGCCGCGGGAAACGAGTAAAGGGCCCGATGTTCAACGCCCCCCTTGGTCCTTAATCTCTATAACCAACACACTAATCGCCACGATGTCTTCGTCTCATTCCTCCCCTGATTGCCTTCCTGCCACGCGCCCTCGCGTCACCGCACCATCCCCCGTAGAGCGCGCTTCCACCGATGTGGGGTCGGTTTTGGGCTTGTATGGCCGGGCAAGGAACAAGCTGCTGCGCTGGCCAAAGAAGACTCTGTGAGCAAGCGAAAGCTCATCAGCGGCCGGGGTTCTTCCCCTAACAGTGTTAGCGTGGCAGATAATCTAGCTGCACTGAATGACTTTATTGAGCGGGGTATGCGCGCGGACATCATCTACATCGATCCGCCGTACAACACTGGTAAAGACTTTGTCTATCGTGACAACTTCCGACAGCGCCGCGATATGCGCTCAGAGCATTTTGGGCAGTGGCATGCAGAATGGCTTTCCATGATGCTGCCACGCTTAATCCTGGCGCGTGAGGTGCTTGCTGACGCAGGCTTCATCCTCGTGTCAATCGGCGAATCAGAATCGGCCCATCTACGCCTCCTTCTGAATGAAGTTTTTGGTGAAGATTGCTTTGCTGGCCAACTCATTTGGAAGAAGGGCGGGACTGGCAAGAATGACTCGAAGTATGCCGTACTAGAACATGAATACATCTTGTGTTACGCCAAGTCCCCAGCAAATCCTGGGTTCAATGTGGATGTAGAGGCGCAGACCTCGACCCGCTACAACCACAGTGACGAGAAGGGCAACTACTCCTTAGTCCGATTGGACTCTAAAACTTTGGGCTACCTACCCAGTCTGGACTTCCCCATCGTCGCCCCCGACGGCCGCGAGTACTGGCCCCATCAACCAGAAGGAAAATCAAAGGTAGCTCGCTGGCGATGGGGCAAGGACAAGGTTGCTGAACACTACGAAGAATTGGTGTTCAGGCGTGGTTTTGTCTACACCAAAAACTATGAAAAGAAGGGTGCACGACCTCGTTCCATCCTGGATGGGCAGCGATTCGGAGTCACACGCACAGGCCGTCGCGATGCCGAAGAAGCTCTCGGCATCACAGGTGTCTTCGACTTCCCTAAACCCGTACGGCTTCTCAAGCACCTCATTGCCATCGCCGGTGGGCCAGACGCGGTAGTCCTTGATTTTTTCGCTGGCTCGGGGACAACCGCTCAAGCCGTCGTCGAGCTCAACCGCGAGGACGGTGGCCATCGCTCTTTCCATTTGGTGCAGATTCCCGCCCCCACAGAGGCCTCCAGTGCGGCGCGCCAAGCAGGCTTCGACACGGTTGCAGATATCTGTCTCGCACGAGTTCGCTCACTCGATGTGCCCTTTGACCACTTCACCCTGGACTAGCAAAACCGCGCAGTAACGCCCCCTAGGCCACGCCGTGCTCTTCGGTGCCTTCTGGGCGCCCGGGGATGCCAAAGAAATCCAGTACTGCATCGGTGGCGAATCCTTGTCCGACTTCGATTTTCGTGTCATTGTTTCCGCCCGGCCATACGTGAGATCCGCCTTCGATGCGGATGTGCTGTAGCGGTGCTTCACAGGCAGTCCAGGTCTCTCTAGTGGCACCGTTTGTCAGGCGCACGGAATCGACGTCCCCTCGACAGTCATTGCGCCGCTGATCCTGCCCGAGCACCTCTGCTACTGAAGAATAGGCAGTATCGTGGCGCACTCCGCCTTCGTAATTAACTACGGGATCTTTTGTACCGTGGATATCCAAACGGCCGACAGGTTTATCCAAACAATTGGTATGGATTCCTTCGTAATATGCCGCCGAAACTGTCGCTACAGATCGAAAGGTGCCCGGCATCCGGCAGGCCAGGAAGGCTGCGAACCCCCCGCCGTTGGACAGACCTGCGGCATAGATGGCGTTATCGTCCACCTCGTAAGTAGAACGCAGACTATCCACGAGAGAGCGAACGAATTCTAGGTCTTCTTCAGCGCTAGTAGCAGCGTAGGGGGCTGGCGCCCACGCGGCCTTCTCCCCCGCTGGGTAGGCAACGATGGCGTGAGCGGCATTGAATTGGGTGTACTGCTCCATATTCTCCGGAGAATCTGTATACCCGTGGAAAGATAGCAGCACCGGCCAGGAACGCTCAGGCGTGTAGTTTTCAGGCACATGGAGAAGGAAGCTCCGACCAGAGGCCAACCGAACTTTCTTCGTGTGTCCAGGCTCCGGGCCGACCAGCATAGGAGCTAGTGGGATACCGAGATCATTTGTCCACTCTGCTGGGGAGGTTGACGTAGGTGCTTCCTCTTCAGGCGAGCTGCACGACGCCAACGCCATGACAGTTGCCGCGACGGCGACAGACCCAGCGAGCGCACGCAACCGGCGCAGCCGCGTTGCGGAATCTTCGCCCATCATTCCCCTCGCCACATTCATTATCGGAAAATATCCTCGTCCACCTTAAAACATCCCACCAACATCCACGAACCTGCAGCACCACGGTAAGTTTGAGGGCATCATGAGCTCTTTGCCTTCCGACCCATCCGATTCCTTGGGCGTACCCTCTCCGCACCCACTACCCGAGCATTACCCCAGCTACCGGCACGCATCCGGAAAAGAATCTCCTAACTTCGGCACTGCTCAACAGCGGGTGCATTCTGCCCGAGCTTTCCAACAAGGAGCCGACGTCTACCACGATGCTCGTCCTGGATATCCGCCGGAAGTATCGCAACTTATTTCCTCTGCACACACCGTCCTCGACGTTGGGGCAGGAACCGGCAAACTGACCGAGTCACTGCACAATCCTGTCGTCTACGCCAGCGATCCTTCCCCTGATATGGCACGAGTATTGGTACGCCTGGGGATTCCCTGCTGGCGCGCCACCGCTGAGAACACAGCTGCGGATACCGCCTCCCTCGACGCCATCACCTGTGCTCAAACCTGGCACTGGGTCGATGTCGATCGAGCTTGTGCGGAATTTGACCGAGTGCTCCGCCCAGGGGGAAAAGTGCTTTTGGTGTGGAATACTCTAGACGTTCACGCTGACCCATGGATCCTCCGGCTCTCCCGCATCATGCATTCAGGTGATATCCACCGTCCCGGTTTCTATCCCGCTTTGAGCGATCCGTGGACGCTCCGTGAGGAGCTTCGCTTAACGTGGGAACACGAGCTGTGCCCCGAAGATCTGCATGCACTCATGCATACTCGCTCATACTGGCTTCGCAATGGAGCGAAAATCCATGAACGCATGACGCACAACCTCAACTGGTACCTCTACGAGCACATGGGGTTTAGCCCCGGACAAGCGCTGAGCATCCCGTACCGTACGGATGTATTCTTGTTGGGCCGCCATGGCGAGTAGTTCCGCCATGGCCAGGAGCGGGCCTTCGGCAGCCATGACAACTGTCATCACCGATTGGTGACACCTCTTCTACGCTGCAAATACTTCACAGCCATAGCGTGAAGATATGAGCACAACACCTACACTCCCGCCGGCCGTAGATGTCAGGGGCGTCGGCAAAGTCTTCAACGCATCCTCCCGAGAACCTGTTCCAGCGCTTCACGATGTCTCCCTCACCATTCAACGGGGTGAAATCGTCGGTTTGCTGGGTACGAATGGCGCTGGCAAGACCACGCTCATTGACCTCATCCTTGGGCTCACGAGTCCAACTTCAGGGACAATTAACGTGCTCGGCACCTCGCCAAAGGAAGCAGCGAAGACTGGACGCATCGGCGCGGTCATGCAATCCGGCGGCTTACTCCCAGATATCACGGTGAAGGAAACCCTCGAGCTCCTTGGCGCGGCTTTCCCATCCCACCGCCCATTAAAGGACATTATTGAGCGCGCGAACTTAGGCGATATTCTCTCGCGCCGGGTGGGGAAATGCTCCGGCGGCGAGCAACAGCGTGTGCGGTTCGGCTTAGCGCTGTTGGGGGATCCGGAGCTGTTGCTTCTCGACGAACCCACGGCCGGCATGGATGCCGCGGCTCGGCGTCACTTCTGGGAGGCCATGCACCACGAGGCTGAATCCGGCCGGACCATCGTCCTTACTACTCATTACCTTGAGGAAGCAGATTCTTTTGCCCAGCGCATCGTCATGCTCAACAAGGGCGAGGTTCAAGCCGACGGCTCCACGGAGGAGATCCGCAAATCTAACTCCACCCGGATTATTCGCGCCACCTTTCCCGATGGGCTGCCTGATTCCCTCTTGAGTGCTGATCTTCCGGGAGTTGTCCGCCTAGAACGCACCAAAACTGGCCTCACCATCACTACACGGGACTCTGACGCTGTGGCCCGCTTCCTGCTCACTAAAACTGCAGCTCGCGATATCACCATCGCTGGCCATAGCTTGGAGGATTCCTTCTTGGAGCTTTCCAACGCATCCCCGACTACCGCCAATCTTTAAGGAGACAACCACCATGAGCACACGCATGGCATCACCCAACCTTGCCGCCACGCTACGGTACGCCGGTCACGACCTCAAGCGATTGCGCCGCGACCTACCAACGCTCTTCTTTAGTATTGGGCTACCGATCATCTTCTACATTCTCTTCGGCGCGATGCAAGAATATGGCGACGTTGAGTTCAACGGCGGAAACGTTGCTGCCATGGTCATGATCGGCATGGCGCTCTATGCCGGTGCCACAGGTGCTGTAGGCGCTGCTGGCTCAATGATCGCAGAGAACCGCGCGGGGTGGGGCCGGCAATTGGCTCTTACTCCCCTGCAGCCTGTCCAGCTGGGAATCGCTCACTTCCTCAACATTGCGGTTCGAGCTATCTTGCCTATCGCCGCCGTTTTCATCACTGGGGCGCTGACCAAAGCCAACATGCAGCTGGAACAGTGGGTGCTGGCTTTTCTTGCTACCGTAGCCTGCGCCATCCCCTTCGGCTTCTACGGCATGGCTTGGGCCATGCTCATTCCATCGGAAAACAGTGTGTCCATTGCTTCCTCTAGCATAGTCATCCTCGCCTTTGCCGGAAACGTCTTCATGCCGCTCAAGGAAAACCTTCTTGACGTAGGACGCTTCTCCCCCATGTACGGCGCACAAGCTCTTGCTCGTTGGCCGCTGTCTGAAGGAGCTCAAATGATCAATGGCCATCAGCTTTTTATCAAAGATCCTCTCTGGTACGCATGGGTTAGTATCGCGGTATGGACAGTGGTTTTCGTCGGGACGTGCTTACTTCTTCGCAGCCGCGACAAAGACCGAGCATGATGCACAGCTTCAAGGCCCGCGATGCCGCCTTCGCCGCAGTCTGGCTGATATTTCTCCTTCCTGTACTGCTGCAAATCCTCTTCCAACCCACTACTTCTGCAGGACGGCGTTTCTGGGCAGTGGCAATCACCGTCGTCTTCTGCGTGGCCTATTCTCTTGCTTTCGGAACGTTGCACTCCTACCCACAGGAGTGGTCCTACCAGCGTCGCGTAGCTACGTGGTGGCTCATCCTCGCACTGCTAGCGCTTTTAGCTATTCCATCTCACGGTGTCTGGGCTGTGGTCTTCGCGCCCTACCTTGGGGCCTTAGTGTCCTTCACACAACCGCTCAAAACAGCGTCCACCATCATTGCCCTGACCGGTGCCGTAGTTGGTATCCCTCTTTGGTTTTACGCGGAGCAGCGCTTTATCGATTTCGCACTCATCCTCTTCGGGTGGCCGCTGCTCATCTTGACGCTGGGCACTTTGTCCCAGCGCGATGACACTGAAACCGCCTTGCGCCACGACTTGGATTTAGCTCAACAACGTGAAGACATCGCCGCAGATATTCACGATCTCCTCGGTCATACCCTCACGGCTATTAATCTCAAGTCAGAAGTAGCCCTCCGCCTGATCGACCATGATCCGTCGACAGCAGCCGCCGAGCTCGAGGAAATTAGCGCTCTTTCAAGGCTGTCCCTTGCAGAGATCCGCTCGACAGTTACACGGATGAAGAACCCCACTTTTGCCGGTGAGATCCAGGCGGCCCGCCGCATCTTGGACACTGCCGGAATCACAACCCACCTTCCCGATACATTTACGCAGCCCCAGTCACATGAGGATCTTTTCTCCTGGGCACTGCGGGAACTCACCACCAATGTGGTGCGGCATTCTGGTGCCACGGAGTGCTGGGTAACCCTAGACGAAAACTCCTTGCAAGTGACGGATAACGGCGGCGGCTTCACGGAGGACGCTAAGCAGGCGCTTGCCGCCGGCCTCACAGGCCTTGCTGGCCTTCGCCGCCGTGCTGACGACGCGGGCGGCGACCTCATAATCCGGCGTAGCGACGGCTTAACCTCTGTCCTCTTGACTCTTGAAAACACCACCGAGGTAAAGGAGTTTCAGCAGCCATGACAGTTTCGATCCGAGTTCTTATCGCCGAAGACCAGTCACTGGTCCGCGGAGCGCTCACTGCACTGCTCAACACCGAACCGGACATAGAAGTCGTAGCGGACTGCGCTTCCGGGACAGAGGTCGCTGCACTCGTCGCTAAGCACAGCGTTGACGTGGCTCTACTGGATATTGAAATGCCCGGCATGAACGGCATCGATGCGGCACAAACTATCGCAGATACTGGCTGCCGCAGCCTTATCGTCACCACATTCGGGCGCTCTGGTTACGTCAAGCGTGCGCTCCAGGCAGGTGTCGATGGCTTTCTGGTCAAAGACACCCCGCCCGACGAACTCGCTGATGCCATCCGCCGAGTCCATTCCGGTATGCGAGTCATCGATCCGCAGCTTGCTCAAGATATTCTCTTCTCCCCCGACAATCCTTTGAGCGAAAGAGAAGTAGAGGTCTGTCGCCTACTGCTGCGTGGGCTCGGCTCCGCCGACATCGCTTCACAGCTTCACCTCAGCGGCGGGACCGTGCGCAACCACGTCTCCGCAATTATGGCGAAGACGCGGGCAGCAAATCGCTTCGAAGCTGCACGGCGAGCCGAAGCTAATGGCTGGATTTAGGAGGGACTTAGAGCAGGATCTGCGCGAGCACAGAACCGACTACGCAGGAGGTAACGACAGAGATGGCGCCGGGGATGATGAACGAGTGGTTGATGACGAATTTGCCGATGTGTGTCGTACCGGTTCGGTCGAAGCCAATGCAGGCCAAATCGGAGGGGTACGTCGGCAGAATGAAGTAGCCGTAAGCAGCACCGTAGAAGCCCACGATGACCGCTGGGTCAATGCCTAGCTGGAGCCCGATGGGAGCAATAGCTACGAGTGCCGCAGCCTGGGAATTGACCAGCTTAGACACGATAACCAAGACGACAGCGTAGGCCCATGGAGCGGCTTCGACGACGCTGCCAAGGTTGGATTCCAGGGCATCGATGTGGGCTTGGAAGAAGGTGTCTGCCATCCAGGCCACGCCGAATACTGAGAACACTGCGGTCATACCAGCTTTAAAGACAGGAGTTGAGGCGATCTTCGCCGGTTCCACCTTGCAGCTCAGCAAAATGATGGCGCCGGCCACCAGCATATTCATCTGGATGACCAGGTTCATTGGGTATAATGCCAGCGTAACGGCCATACTGTTAAGAGAGCCGCACCGCCCCAACAGCAATCAGAAAGTCAACTAACCAGACATCTCATCGGCGTTGACGGCGCTCGCGCACGCGCACCGCGATGCGCACAGGCGAGCCATGGAATCCGAAGCGCTCGCGGAACTTGCGCTCCAAGTAACGGCGGTAGCCCGCATCCAGGAAGCCGGTGGTAAACAACACGATGGTCGGCGGCTGCGTGGATGCCTGGGTAGCGAACAGCACGCGCGGGAGGCGGTTATTGTTCATCGGCGGCGGGTTGGCGGCGATTGCCTCGCGCATCCAGTTGTTGAGCTGACCAGTCGACACGCGCTGATCCCAGCTCTCGAGAGCCTCGATCATGGCGGGTTCCAGCTTCTGCAGGGCGCGGCCGGTCTCCGCCGAGATATTCACGCGGGTCACCCACGGCAGGTGCCGCAGGTTCTCATCGATCTCGCGCTCCAAGTAGTAGCGGCGATCCTCATCCACAAGGTCCCACTTATTGAAGGCAATAACCAGAGCCTTACCGGCTTCCAAAATCATATTGAGAACGCGTTGGTCTTGCTCGGAGACTTCCTGGGAGGCATCGATAAGCATGATGCACACCTCGGCCGCGTCGATCACGCCGCGCGTGCGCAGCGAAGCGTAATACTCGTGCCCCTGCGCATTCTTGACCTTCTTGCGCAGGCCCGCAGTGTCGATGAACTTCCATAGCCGCTGATCCAGCTGCACCAAGGAGTCGACCGGGTCGACAGTCGTGCCGGCAGCATTGTCCACGACGGAGCGCTCCTCCGCCGTCAGCTTATTCAGAAGCGAGGACTTACCCACATTTGGCTTGCCCACCAGCGCTACGCGGCGGGGCCCAGAAGTAATCGAAGAATGGCGCGGTTCCTCAGGGAACAAACGCAGAATCTCATCCAAGACGTCGGCGCCACCCCGGCCGTGCTGGGCGGATACCGGCCACGGATCTCCCAAGCCCAGCGCGTAGAACTCGGCCATATCTGCGTACATCGTCTCCGAATCAAACTTGTTCGAGACGAGAATGACCGGAACTTCGGAGCGCTGCAGCTTTCGAGCCATCACAGCATCGGTTTCCGTGATGCCCACCTTGGTGTCCACCACGAACACGATGACATCGGCGGTCTCCATAGCCTGCTCTGCTTGGCGGGCGATGGCAGCGTGGATGCCCTTGACATTCGGATCCCAACCACCGGTGTCCTGAACGAAGAAGCGCTGGCCATTCCAGTCCGCCACGTAGGACACACGGTCACGGGTCACACCAGGATGGTCCTCCACCACTGCTTCACGGCGGCCAAGGAATCGGTTCACCAGGGAAGACTTGCCCACGTTCGGGCGGCCGACCACGGCCACAGTGCAGAGGTTTTCCTCAGTGTGCTCCTCGCCTACTCCGAAGGCATGCGATAGTGCTGCCCATTCCTCTTCGCTCAGCGGGGCATCACCTTCGGTCGGTTCGTCTTGCTCACCGAAATCAGCTTCGCCGAATTCCGAATCATCGAATTCTGACTCGTCAAACTCATAATCGAAGTCCTCGGAATCGAAATCTTTTTGCGCCCAGCCGCCGTGCGGATCGCGCACGACCTCTTCCTCGAGCTTGCCTACCGGGTAATGAAACTCCGTCTCGAATTCTTCCGGCTGCTGCTCGGGATTCAGGTCCGGATTCTGCGGTTCATTAGTCATTCGAGGCCTCCTTTGCAGCAGATTCTTTCACGACGGCGATGAGTGCGTCGAGGACTTCCTCACGGGTCATCTCGGACGTATCGACGAGCACCGCGTCCTCAGCTGGGCGCAACGGCGAGGTGGCGCGGGAGGAATCTGCGGCGTCGCGCCGTTCGACGTCGGCAAGCACGGTGTCAAAATCCGATTCAATGCCGGCGGCGAGGTTCTGGTCGTGGCGGCGCTGCGCGCGGACCTCGGCACTGGCCGTCATATACGCCTTCGCGGGGGCGTCCGCGAGAACGACAGTGCCGATGTCACGTCCTTCCACAATCGCGCGGTGGGCCTGTGCCGCCAGCTTCCGTTGCAGTTCAACAAGGTTCTGACGTACTTCCGGGATTGCCGATACCGCCGAGACATTGCGGGTGACCTCATCCTCACGGATAACGCGGGAAACGTCTTCACCATCGAAGATAACCTGGGTGGAATCAGGGTCATCGGAGACCTCAAGGGGAAGGTCTGCAGTCGCGGCAATCACCGCTTCAGTATCTGCCGGGTCCACCCCTGCGCGCAGTACAGCCAGAGTAGCTACGCGGTACATGGCCCCAGTGTCGACATACTTCGCCTCAAGCCGCTTGGCCAGCGCACGGCACGTCGTGGACTTACCGGTCCCAGAGGGGCCGTCAACAGCCAAGATGAGGCCTTGATCGGGCATATTTGAAATCATTACATCCCCACCGCCTTGTACAGGCTGGTCAATTCATTGGAGTTAAGAGCACGCAGGGAGCCAGGCTTCATATCGCCCAGCTGTACTGTGTGAAGCTTGGTGCGCACGAGGCGCTGAACTGGGTAGCCGGCTTCCTTCAGCATGCGGCGAACGATGTGCTTGCGCCCCTCGTGCAATTCGACACGCACCAGCGAATAGCCCTGGTTCTTGTCCACGATTTGCACATAGTCTGCCTGTGCCAGGCCATCTTCCAATTCGATGCCCTCACGCAGTTGGCGAACCAACTTCTTATCGGCCTCCCCCAGCACGGTAGCCAGGTAAGTCTTAGAAACCTCGTACTTAGGGTGCATGAGGCGGTTAGCAAGCTCGCCATCATTAGTCAGTAAAAGTAGGCCCTCGGTGTCAGCATCGAGACGCCCGACGTGGAATAGGCGTTGACCTGCCACGACGCGGTCAGCCACGACATCACCCACACAAGGCCGGCCCATGTCATCCGACATGGTGGACTGCATCCCGCGGGGCTTGTTGAGCACGAAGTACTGTGTCTCTTCGTTGACGTTGATGCGGGTGCCATCAACTCGGATGACGTCCTTGTTGGGGTTCACACGGGTGCCCTGCTTGATGATGACCTGGCCGTTAACTTCGACTCGGCCCTCATCGATCAGGATCTCAGCGTGGCGGCGCGAAGCAACGCCGGCCTTGGCCAACACCTTTTGGAGGCGTTCGCCCTGATTCTGGGAATTCTTCTTGTTGTTGGCGCCTACCAGCCAATCCGCGCCTAGGTCTCGGGCGACGGAATCTGCGGTGGCCTTCTTCTTTACATGCTGGTGGCGAGCCGGCTTAGCGTTCGAGACGATCATGTCGCTGTCACGCTTTTTCTTTTCCGGTGTGCCGTCGCGGCGAGCGGGTGGAGTCACGGGAGTGTGTCCTCTCGATAGTTCTTCAATTTGCTGGGCGCGAAAACACGCCTCTGTCCGGCCGCAATCCTACCGCAGAGTATGCCCTTATGAGTAGTCCTCCTCGATCTGCTCGATGTCTGGCAACAGCGGAGCAAGATCCGGAAGGCGCTCAAGAGAATCAATGCCGAGTAGCTCGAGGAAAAGCTCAGTGGTTTCATACTGGTGCGCATGTCCCACAGAGGGCTCAGGGCTTTCTATCTCCCGAATAAGTCCACGCAACAAGAGCGTCCGGACAACTCCATCAACGTTAACGCCGCGAACACCTGCGACTTGAGCTCGGGTTACCGGCTGGCGGTATGCAATGACCGCCAAGGTTTCCAGGGCGGCGCGGGAGAGTTTGGTTTGGGTGCCATCGAGAACAAACTGCTCGACGGCATCTGCGTTCTCTTTACGCGTATAGAAGCGCCACCCCTCGGGTGTCTCGCGCAGGTCGATTCCGGAACCACGCTCGGCCAGTTCTCGTTCCACAGCCCGCAAGGTATCGCTGACAACAGTGGGCTCCGCGTCCAACACGCGGGCCAGCTCTTCCACGCTTGCAGGCGAGTCGACGACGAGGAGTATCGACTCGAGGCGTGAGCGCAGCTGCGGGATGAGGGGCAAAGCTCCCTGTCCGCTGGAGGTGGCCGCTTCGCTAGGTGCCGGAGATGACGTGTCGTCCATGTCTCGGTAGCGTACCTTAATCCCAGTTCGCTGCTGCGACTACGGCCGGATCTACGTCGAGTCCAGTCCACGATAGTTCGAGCGGCCCCAAAGATTCCGGCTGGGAAGCATCCACCGCCTTGGCTTTATATAGCTCCAGCAACGCCAGGAAGCGGCCGACGATTTCCATAGAGACAGTACAGTCCCTCGTTAAGGCATCGAAGCTCATCCACTGCCCCGTACCCAGCAGCTTGAGCGTAGTGAGGATCTTTCCAGCCTGCTCCGGCACGGAAACGGCAACTTGGTGGATGTGCCCCGTCGCGACCTCCTCCGGCGGTTTAGGCCGGAAAACACCTGCGGCCAGCTCTGCGAAGCTCGCTGGAGTGTGCCCAAGCTTCACCGGCGGGAGGAGATCACTAAAGCGTTCCTCCATGGCCACCGCCCGCGGATAGCGCCGCTGGGCAGCACGTTGCCACTGCGCGAACTGGTCGGCGACTTGTTTATAGGCCTTATACTGAAGCAGACGCGCGAAAAGAAGATCGCGGGTCTCCAAAAGCTCTAGGTCCTCCACGTCATCAACCTCGCCGCGCGGTAACAAACGCGCCGCCTTCAGGTCTAGGAGTGTGGCGGCGATAAGGAGGAACTCCGTAGTCTCATCCAAGTCCGCAGTTTCTCCCAGTGCACGTGTATAAGCCACGAACTCGTCAGTAACTTCAGACAGCGCCACTTCCGTAACGTCCAGCTTCTTTGCCTGAATCAGCTGGAGCAGCAGATCGAAAGGGCCCTCGAAGTTGCCCAGCGCGATGCGAAAGCCGGTGATCTCCGGTTGGGTCATAGTAGGCGGCTAGCCGTTAGCCCGCTCAATGACCTCTTTAGCTAGGTCGCGGTACTGCTTGGCCGCCTGGGAGCTCGGGGCCCACGTAGTAATGGGCTCGCCGGCGACAGATGTCTCAGGGAAACGCACGGTGCGGGTAATCACCGTATCGAAAACCTTGTCACCGAAGTACTCCACCACACGGTCCATGACCTCGCGCGCGTGACGGGTGCGGCGATCAAACATGGTGACCAGAATACCCATGATCTCGAGGTCAAAATTGATTCGGTCAGCCACCTTCTCCACAGTATCGGTCAACAAGGCGAGACCACGCAGGGAGAAGAACTCACATTCCATAGGAATGATGACGCCCTGCGAACAGGCCAAGGCGTTGACGGTCAGCAGGCCCAGGGAGGGCTGACAGTCAATGATGATGAAGTCATAGTCCTTGCGCACAGGGCGCAGCGCGCGGGCTAGAGTGTGCTCGCGGCCTACCTCGTTGACCATCTGGATCTCCGCGGCGGACAAGTCGATGTTGGCTGGAACAAGGTCGAGCCCAGCCACACCGGTATGCACAATCGCCGAGTGCACCGAGACCTCGCTGTCAAGCATGACGTCATAGATGGTGTCCTGGATCTGGTCGTGAGTCAGGCCCAGACCAGCCGAAAGAGCACCCTGAGGATCCAAGTCAACGAGGAGGACTTTACGCCCGAGCTCCGCCAAACATGCGCCCATGTTAATGGTGGACGTGGTCTTTCCCACGCCACCCTTCTGGTTGCACATGGAGATAATCGTCGCGGGACCATGCTTTTCCAACGGCTTTGGTTCCGGAAGCTCCCGCAGTGGGCGGCCGGTCAACCCGACCTGTGCTTCTGAGGCCTCAAACAGTCCCTCGTCGCTCACAGTCACACCTGCTTCCTTGACCTTACGGCCTCTCTGCGGCCTTTCCGCTTCGACACTGCAGCCCCGACCGGCGCTACATTCTTACATCCTTGTGATTATAGGGTACCCCTTGGGTGCCCGCGCCGCGATTATAGCTAGCACAAACCACAGAATAAACCCTGCAGCCTAGATTAAGAAAGCTCTTCCTTCGATGTCGAACGGCGCCTTTTCACGATAAACCCGACGATGAGAGCGATGATCCCGATGCCCACAATGCCCGCTGCGAGCACGCCAGCTCCCACTTTCGAGCTATTCTGATCCTCGCTGTCAGACTCGTTAGCGCCATCAGAATCGAGCTGCTGCTCCGGCGGTACCTCACCAGCGTTCTCACGAGTCGGATCCGTAAGCGTCACTACCAGCTCCGCGGACTGAGTGTCCTTATTAAAGAACTGCATGATGAAAGGATTGTCAGGCTCCGTACCTTCTGGATAGGTCAACGTCATTGTGCGCGAGCCTTTATCAATCTCGCGCTTCACGCCTTCCACAAACTCGCCCTCCGCATTGAGGTAGCGCAGCGTGACCCCGTCATCCTCGAGATGCTTGAAGCGGTTGTACAGATCTAGAGCCTGCTTGAAGCCAAGCTTGGCGGTAATTGTCTGTCCGTCGATCGTGGATTCCAGGTTGACATAAGCCGCGTGGGAATCATCGACACCCTCCCAGCCGCGGCCAGTGCGCGGAGGACGCGCTTGGCCTTTTCCACCGCCATCCGTGGCAGGTGCCGAGCCGCCGGTGGCAGGATCACTTCCGCCTTCTTTTTCATCTCCGCCTGTGCCACCCTGTGGATCTCCGTTATCCCCGAGACCATCCGCACCACCTGGGTTCTGCTGTCCCCCTCCGAGGCTGTCCGGATCACCACTTTCAGCCGCGTCATTGAGTTCCTCGGCAGTTACCTCAGCATCTGCCACGAGCACGATAGTCATGGTCACGCCCTGGTAGGTAACCGGAACACTGATTTGTCCTCCAGCTGCCGGCGCGGTCACCGTTGCCGTACCACCAGAAGCGCTCACATTCCATCCATCGGAGGCCACGTTGACATCGACAGGCACAGGCAAGGAGACGGTTGTCGTCTGACCAGCCGGCACCGGGATGGTGGCATCTTGCGCGTGCGCAACCGCCGACCCAAACCCAGCTATTCCACCCTTCCCGCTCACGGGGCCGGCGACGATACCGGACAGCGGGGCTACGGTGATCGCGAAGGCCAGAGCCATCCCGCGATAAGCTCGGGAGAAAGATGCGGTTGAAGCCATAAGAATCCTTTTCATTGGTAGACGTCGTGATGATTCTAGGTGCCTTTAGGCACGTGGGTGCGCAGTGCGCCATACTTCGCGGAGCGAATCCGCGGTCACGTGCGTGTAAATCTGTGTTGTCGTCACGGAAGAATGTCCCAAGAGCTCCTGCACGGTACGTACATCCGCCCCGCCTTCTAGCAGGTGGGTAGCAAAGGAATGCCGCAAAGTGTGCGGAGAAATTTTAGTGCTCAAGTGTGCGCGCTGCGCTGCGGTCTTGATCGCGGCCCAGGCGCTTTGCCGTGACAAAGCCCTTCCCCGAGTGTTGAGGAATAAGGCGTGGGAGGCCCCCGTTGCCAAAACCGGTCGGGCACGCACCAGGTAGTTCTCTACCGCTTTCACCGCATGCGAGCCCAGCGGAACCAGGCGCTGCTTATCGCCCTTACCGCTCAGCAGGAGAATATCGCGCACCGACGTCGGTCCCTCACCCGTCACATCATCCACACTCAGCGAAATCACTTCGGAAATACGGGCGCCCGTTCCATACAGCATTTCCAAAAGGGCGCGATCCCGAATATCAATGGGTGTTGCGGATTCATTGGTGGGGATCGCGTTGAGGAGAGCCTCGACGTCGTGCACGCTGAGTGTCTCTGGCAACGCTTGCGCCCGCTTGGGCGGGGTCACTTCCGCAGCCACATTCGCCTCAATCATCCCCTCCGCTAGCGCAAACTTGTGCAAGCCGCGCGCCACAATCAGTGCGCGGCTAGCAGAGGACTGCGCCAAAGATTCTCGGAGAAAAACGAGGTAGTTTTCCACGTGCGCGCGGGTCACCCGGCGCAGATCCGTGATGCCGGATTCCGCGAGCCAATCAACGTAGCGATTGATATCTCGGCGGTAGTTGCTCACCGTATTCTTTGAGGCACCTTTTTCCACCATGAGGTGCATCAACCACGCTTGTCCAGCAGCTGCGGCGGGGCTTGACTGCGTCACAGCTTCTTCAGATCCGGTCCGGGGCGCCGTTGCGCTAGGGATTGCGGGCGCAGCTCGAAGGGCGCTTCGACCGAGCGCGCTGTGCGTCCCTCTTGCACGCAGGCATAAGCTGCGAGAATTCCCGCCACCGCAATCGAGTTCACGATCTCCCCCGCGAGGATTCGCTCGACGGCCTCTGCGAGGGGCACCCAGGCGAAATCCATGTCGGCTTCTTCATCGCCTTCGGCTGCGAGCTTCTCCACGGGGGACAGGCCACGCGCTAAGAAGACGCGCACGGCTTCCTCACAGAAGCCCGGGGAGGTCACCAGATCGGTCAACACTGCCCATTCCTCGGCGGCTAACCCGGCCTCCTCCTGGAGTTCGCGTTGCGCGCCGCTGAGCTCATCTTCATCCTTGACGTCGAGCAATCCGGCTGGTAGCTCCCACAGGCGCTTGGCGACGCTATGGCGGTACTGCTGCACCATGGCGACCCGGTTGTTCTCATCCAAGGCCACAACGGCGACAGCGCCGAGGTGCTCTACAATCTCGCGTTGCGCTACGACCTCCCCTGGCATGATGACGTCATCGCGACGTACGGCGATGATGGGAGCGTCGACAAGCATCTCGCTACCTACCGTGCGAAAATCGTGGGACATCTAGAGGTCCTTCGGCAGTGCCGGAGCTGCGCCTTCAGCATTCGCCGCAGAACCGTAGACGCCCTTACCGCCATCCAGCTGTTCCTTCACCGCCAGGACTGTCGCCATCTGGGACACTGGGTGATCAATAGAATCCACAGTGCTGATTCCTGTCTTGGCGGCACGCAGCTTATCCAATACTCCATCATCGCCGGCAGACTGCACTCGACCGGCATAGACCATAGCGGTGTCTACGGAATCAAAACCTTCGAGGAATTTGACGGTGGTATCGATAGCGTACTTCTTGGCAGGGCTGTCCGCATCATCCCCTGGGACCAAGCCGCCGCCCACGACAACGACTGCTTGGGCTGGAAGAATAGTCCCGTCTTTGTAGTCGATATAGCCGGCATCGCGCAAGGCACGAAGCAAGGTGGCCCGGTCCTCAACGCTGGCAAGAGGCTGGGTTGTTTTAGCATCCATCAGCAGGCCCGCGGCGAGAGCTTGGCCGGAATGAGTACCGGCGTCGACTTTCTTTTTGTCGAGCTTCGCGCCGGCCGGCAAGGTAGAGGTGACGAGGGACAGGAGCTTGTCTGCCGAATCTTGGGCAAGGAATTTATCGGTCAGCTTGATGCTTCCGGCATCGGTGGAATCCGCCGAGCCCAGCAGATCCTTCACGGCCTTAACATCGGCATCATCAGCATCGGGCATGCTCAGCACCATGACTGGGCGCTGGACTAGGGTTCCATCGACTACGAAACGGCCGAGTTCGCCCATGACGGAATCCGCAGAGTCCAGCTGAGCCTCTGCAATTTTATTGTCCAGTACCAGCTCGCTGTACTTTTCCCGCACCTCATCTGTGGATTCACCGCCGGGGCCAGGGGCAGAATCCATGTTGGGGGCAATCACCAATGTGCCAAGTGCAATGCCTAGTGCTGCGCCGAAACCGAGCCCGGCAACGACGAGGGATTTAGGAGACATCATCACTTGAACCACCCCTGCACGCTCAGTGCGAAGTTATTCCAGGTATCGATCAAGTTCTGGAGGAAGGATTCATCGCCACCCAAGCCGACGATCAGAATAACCACAGCAAGCGCCACGAGAATGCCGAGCAGCGCCCACAGCCACCCCATAGCGCCGGAATTCGGCGCAGTATAGAGGTTAATAACAGCGTCCGCATCCACGAGGCGCGTTCCTGCCTTCATGTGGCACAGCAAGGCTGCCGGCGTAGCATTCGGCTCATTGGCGAAGATGTCATCGAGGTCGAGAGCTCCCCCTACCTGCACGATCATCTGGGCCTCGTGGTAGTCCGCTAACAGAAGGGCAAGGTCGGTGGCTGAGTCCGTAGCTGCTGGGAAAGTCATCGCCCCGATCCCCAGATCCTGAATGCGCTCGAGCCCTTCAGCGGTTCCGTCTGGCTCAGCGGGAAGAATGACCTGGGCGCCGCTGCGCAAGGTTTCCGAGCTCACCTCGGAGGGATTTCCCACGATGAAGTGAGGCTGGTAGCCCAGCTCTACCAACGTATCGGCTGCAGAATCCACGCCGATGATGATGGGTTCATACTCGCGGATGAAATTACGCAGAAGTGTTAGCTTCTTACGGTGTTCCTCGGAGGGCGAGACCACGAGTACTTTACGGCCAGCCATGTCGGAACCCGCATCGGGTACGCCTAGGCCGTCGATGAGCAGCGGCCCCTCGGAGTGAATGAACTCGATGGAGTTGCCGAAATATGCCTCCATGTGATCGATGAGTTCCTGTTGAGCAGAAGCGAAATTCTTCTCCGCCCGGTCACGAGTAACTACCGTTCCGGAGGACAACTGGGTATCGCCAGAATAAATCGCTCCGTCCTCAGTAAGTCGAGCCTTCTTTCCATCCTTGAAGTTACTCACGAAGTCTTGACCGACGCCTTCAACGAGGGTGACATCGGCGTCGAGAAGCATATGCGGGCCATAGTTCGGGATAGAACCAGTGGAAAACTCGGCGACGTTGATAACGGCGGCCGGCTTCATGTCCACGAGGGTCTGGGCCTCTTGGCGGGAAATATTGGCGGCGTTGATGACGGCGAAGTCACCGGCGCTAAACTTCTTCATGCCCTTGCCACCCGGGGTGCAATCACGCAGCGCGCCGTGTTCTCCAGGCAGATCGGTGTTACGGGAAAACAGACTCATGCCTGACAGTTTCCCCTGTTAGGCGCTCAATGTGTGGAAGGCGCGCGGAAAGTCTCCACTTCTGCTTGAGCTCTATCGAAAAGCTCCTGAGCGTGCGCGCGACCGGTCTCGGTGTCATCGAGACCAGCGAGCATACGAGCGAGCTCCTCGACGCGCTCCTCAGGGGTCAAATCCGCCACGCCTGACGTGAACTTCTCTTTGGACACATGCAGGTGCGAATCTGCATAGGCAGCTACCTGGGGCAGGTGGGTAACGCAGATGACCTGGTTGGTAGTCGAAAGCCGTGCTAGGCGACGCCCAATTTCCACCGCCGCACGCCCTCCGACGCCGGCATCCACCTCATCGAAGACCAGCGTGGTGCCGTCGCCACTGGCCAGGACCACCTCCATAGCCAGCATGACGCGGGAAAGCTCACCTCCCGAGGCCGCGGAAGCTAGCGGCTTGCCGTTGAGTTGGAACTCAACCTCATCCGCGCCAGTTTTGGAATATTTGGCCTTCTTTACGGCGACCGTCAAGGTGGAGTTGGGCATGGCCAAGCCGTGGATCTCTTCGGAGACCTGGGTGCCCAGTTTCTTCGCTGCCTTAGTACGGGCAGCAGTGAGTGCTTCTGCCTTGGCCACCATCGTCTTTTCGGCCTCCATTACGTCCTTCTTCAAGGCTTCGAGGGCTTCGGTGGAGGTATCTAAGGTCGCAAGTTTCGCTTCAGCGGCGTCCCGCCAGGCCAAAACTCCATCGATGTCAGCGGCATACTTGCGCGTGAGGAGCTTAAGCTCCTGCTGACGTTGCAGAGATTCCTCAAGGAGGTTGGGATCCGCGGGCAGATCGCTTAAATACGTGGTGAGCTCGGCAGCGATATCGGTCAGCTGCGCGGTGACTTCACCCAACCGCTCTCCCAGCCGGGTCAGCTCGGCATCGCTCGCCCCATTTAGTGCCGATTCAGCTGCGCCGACAAGATTGACAGCAGTGTCCTCATCACCAAAACCTTCTCCACCGTCCACAGCGCTCAGAGCAGTAGCTGCGCCTTCACGCAAAGCATCGACGTCCTGCAAACGCTTAATCAGGGTCACGAGCTCAGCATCCTCACCAGGCTCCGGCTCGAGATCAGAAATCTCCTTGATGGCAAACTGCAAGCGGTCCACCTCTTGGGCCATCTCACGACGGGACTCCATCCGGTGCTGGTAGTCCTTGGCCAATGCGCGCCACTTCCTAAAAGCCTCGGTATACGCAGTACGGAACTTCTCGATGGAAGGCTCGAAGCGATCGATGGCGGCCAACTGTTGATCAGCCGACAGCAAGCGCAGCTGGTCATTTTGTCCATGCACAGTGATGAGGTGGGAAGCGAATTCCCCCAATGTCGCCGCCGGTACCGAACGCCCACCCAGGTACGCGCGTGAACGTCCCGCCGCAGACACCGTGCGGGAGGCGATATATTCACCGTTTTCATCCGGCTCTCCCCCTGCGTCCTCGACCAACGCCGCCACAGCCAGTGAATCGGAGGAAAAATGACCTTCCACAGCCGCCTTCGCGGCCCCATCGCGCACGCGTGAGGCATCAGCGCGACCGCCAGCCAGCAGGCGTAGTCCAGTCACAACCATGGTCTTACCGGCGCCAGTTTCACCGGTAAGCACGGTAAGACCCTGCGAAAGCTCCGCAGCGGAGCTTTCGATAACGCCGAGGTCAGAGATGCTGATATCTACGAGCACAGTGCGGTATCTTCCTTCCTGAAAACGCGCTAAGGCAGTTAATGCCGCGGTCCGCGCCAGCCTTCCACGGGAAGGCGGAGCTTGGACACGAGGCGGTCGGTGAAGGGCTGCTGGTCCAAGCGAACCCAGCGCACGGGCCTTTCACCACGCACGATTTCCACGCGCGAACCCGGCGGCATAGAAATCTCACGGAAACCATCGAGGATTACCACGGCCGGAGTCGTAGCCGAGGCCGATTCGACCGCCACCTGCGAATCCGGAGAAACTACGAGTGGTTTAGTAAACAGTGCATGCGCATTGTTCGGAACCACCAGGATGGCATCGAGAGAGGGCCACAAGACGGGACCACCCGCTGAAAAGGCATAGGCCGTAGACCCCGTCGGAGTGGAGATAAGAACACCATCACACCCAAAAGCTGAGACTGGGCGCCCATCTACCTCGAGGATGGCATCGAGGACCCCCGAGCGGTTGAGGTTCTCAATGGAGGCCTCATTGAGCGCCCAACTACGCTCCCGCAGCTCGCCTTCCGAATCAAAGACGCTCACGTCGATGGTCAAGCGGTCTTCGACGTCATAGGACTGCTCGATGACGCGCACAAGCGCACGGTCTAGGGACTCCGCTTCCCATTCTGCGAGGAAGCCCACGTGCCCCAGATTGATGCCTAGGACGGGGACGTCTACTGCGCGTGCCATGTCGGCAGCGCGCAAGAACGTGCCATCACCACCGAGCACGAGGACTAACTCACAGCCTTCGGCTGCCGCCGGGGTATGCCGCACGTGCTGCAGCCCAGGGAGAACGGTGTCCGCTCCGCAAACGCGTACCTTGATGCCAGCCTCCTGCAGCAGCTCTGCTGCACGGTGTGTGGCAGCGAGGTTGTCCTCGCGGCTAGCGTGCGGGACAAGAAGAATTTCGCGGCGAGTGGCGCCCTCCGCGGCACTAGTCCTGCTCACTGGGGTCCTTCCTTGATTGCCGTGTCGATGAGTACATCCAGCTTATCTTCTGGGGTGGACAAGCCATCCTTGACCAACCACAGGAAGTATTCAACATTGCCGCTTGGTCCAGGTAGTGGGGATGCCGCCACGCCTTTGACGCTCAACCCGAGCTCTTGGGCGAAGACAGCCACGTCCTTAGTCACTTCCGCGCGAAGCTCAGGCGAGCGCACTACTCCGCCCGCCCCAATCCGGTCCTTTCCTACTTCAAACTGAGGCTTGACCATGGGTAATAACCATGCGCCATCAGCCATGCATTCTACGATTGCCGGAAGTACCAGCTTTAGGGAGATGAACGAAAGGTCACCCACCATAGCGTCGCAAGGCCCATTCGTCTGTTCAAGAGTCAGGTTGCGAATATTGGTGCGGTCAAGCACAGTAACGCGCTCATCATTCTGCAAGCGCCACAATAGCTGTCCATAGCCCACGTCAACAGAAAGCACTTCTGCGGCACCGTGGTGCAAACAGACATCAGTAAAACCGCCGGTGGACGCCCCCGCGTCCAAGACACGCTTGCCCTTGAGGTCCACGTCGAAAGCCGCGAGCGCACCGAGGAGCTTGTGCGCACCACGCGACGCCCAATCATCACCCTCGCTGGCTTCGACCTTAATCGACACCTCAGGCTCGACCACTGTCGCGGGTTTCGTAGCCTTGAAGCCCCCAACCGTCACCCGACCAGCCTTGATCATCTCAACGGCTTGTTCTCGTGAGCGCGCAATCTTGCGGCGCACCAATTCTGCGTCAAGGCGGCGACGTTGCGGTGGCATGATTAGGTCCTCTTTCCCCTAGATTCCTTGGCGATTCGCGCTAATTATCTTGGAGCGCATCGCGCAACACGGTATGAGCGCGGTCCAGCTGGGCTAGCTCTTCCTCAAGAGTCTCTGTCGGCTCGGTGAGAATCTCGGTGATGGACGCATTGAGGGTCTCTGGAGCCAACACTGCGCGTGGGTCATGGGGTTTTACTGCCATGTGGATACTACCCTCTCCGCGGCTTCGCTCCGCGGCTGAATGTAGCGCGGAGGCTCAGAGCCTGCCCAGGCTACTTCCAAAACGGTACGCAGTGCCTCGACCGACGTAGACTTCTCGTTACCGCCTTGCAGAACGATGTCATAGCCGTCAAAACGTGCTCTAAACCCGCCCTGGGCGCCCGGACGCGCTTGCGCTTCCGACAAGGAAAGCTCGTGGAATCCGGCACCAATGAAATTCGGACGCTCCTCCGGTGTTGCTTCAATGAGCGCCAGCTCACGAGACACGCCTGTCAGCACGTGGAAGGTATCCATGGCCGCATTGTTGCCGCCGACGATATCGGTGTCTAGACGGTCACCGACAGCCAGGGGTTTGGTCGACCCCACCAGCTTGGCCGCCTGCGTAAACATAGCGGGCTCCGGTTTGCCTGCAGAAATAGGTTCAACACCGGTGGTCGAAACAACGGCCGCGACGAGCGAGCCATTACCCACAGCCATTCCGCGCTCCGTCGGCAGCGACGTATCCAGGTTCGAGGCATAGTATTTGGCACCTTGATTGATGGCGAGCGCACCTTCAGAGAGCTGCTCCCACCCCACAGACTTATCCATGCCCTGCAGCACGGCGGCAGGCCGATCATCGGCGCTGTCGACGACGATGAAACCTGCGTCCCGCGCGAGCGCGCGGAAGGAGTCTGCGCCAATAACAAGGACCTTCGCGCCCGCGGGCAGATCTTCGCGCGCGATTTTTATTACAGCTTGGGCTGAGGTGACAACGCGATTGGCATCAGCGTCCAGCCCGATCTCACCGAGCATGTCTGCCACGGTCTGGGGGCTACGCGACGCATTGTTCGTCACATACACCGCGGGAATGCCACAGGAGTTAATAACGTCAACGACGCATTGAAGGGCCTGTCCGCCTTCCCACACGGTCCCGTCAAGATCCAATAGCAACGAATCGTGAGTTTTGAGAATACTCATTATTTACACTCGGCCAGACGCTCCGCGGCGTCGGTCCAGTCTCCTTCGTCAATCTCGATAGCATGCTGGAACCATTCCCGTGCCTCATCCTTACGGCCGGCCTCCAGCAACGCATTCGCATAGGCATAAGCAAGACGGCACGCGGAGACACCCTTGGCGTCCTTCGTGGGCTGCGCACGTTGAATCGTGACCACAGCGGAGTCTGCTTGGTCCATGTCCAGCCGCGCGCCTGCAGCGACAATGGCCAATTCGATAGCGTCCTCCGGGGCGAGTTCCTTAGCGTCCTCGCTACGCCACAGCTCGACAGCCTTCTCTGGGCGGCCGAGACCGCGCTCGCAGTCAGCCATCACCGCCATCAGACCTGGACCACCAGAAATACGGCGTGCAGCGCGCAGCTCTGCGAGAGCTTCCTTCCACTCACCTGCACGATAAGCGGCGATACCGTTCATCTCTCGAGCAACCGAGACACGACCGGCACGATCCTTCGCTGCGCGCGCATGGCGAAGCGACAGCTGTGGATCATCATCAAGCCAGGTTGCCGCCATGATGAGGTGCTTAGCCACAGCTTCAGAGTTCTCCTTCGATAGCGAGGAGAGGTCCTGCAGAACCGAAGGATCGAGATCAGTGATATCGATATCAGAAGGCAGATCCGGGTCCGTCATGCGGCGGTTGATACGCTCCTCACGGTAGCCCGAACGTTGCGGATGAGAGGCCTTGTTCTTATCACGACCGTGCCTCTTAGGATTATTGCGGCGAGGGTTAGCACCATCGCGGCCGCCTCGACGATCACCGCGACGCTCTTGACGACGCCCCGATGCGCCGCCACGCTTTTCAAACTTCCGGCCACCAGAGCGGCTGTTTCCCCGGTTGCTTTCCGAGAAACCTTCGCGGCCACGCCCGTGGTCGCGGGAGTTAGATTCAGACATTAAATCCATGCACTTTCTGCGGTAGACGCGTCCGTATGTACCGAACCAGTCTACAGGTCAGCTTCGCAAAACCGGCAATACACTGGCTGGTAGGCGAAACGGGCCGCAACCACCGTTTGACGTCTAAGACTCAGGAAAACCAAAAAGCATCCAGCCTCTCCAGTGACCAATCATGCCGCACGCGGTCCAAGCCAGCAGCCACCTGGGCAGCGGAGAGTCCATGTTCCACGCTTCCGAGCTCCAATGGCTTGCCGCGGACGACAGCCCAGAATGTCCAGCCATTATTGTGAATCGCGTCAAGCCGAAGACCCTTCCGGTCCCGCGCCAAGACTGCGCCTTCCTCAATCATTCGGTCTGGGCTCAGACCTTCCACCAACACCTTGAGCATCCGGGATTCGCCGCTCGGCGCCACGACAACAGCTTTTGCGGTATAAAAATGACCCTTCTTTCCAGTATTTCCGCTCTTGCTGTCGTAGAAAAAGCTGCCGAGGAGGACTGGATAAAAGTCGATCCAGCCTTTCTTCCAAGCCTTATTAATCCTAAAGGCCAACAGCATATGCCGGGCCACGAGGAAAAAGAGGTAAAGCAACAACCCGCCAAGGAGAAGCGCCAATAGCCCTGGAACCTGCATGCTATTCAAGAGCAAGCCAAAGAACAAGATAAAACTTGCTATCAAGGCTATCGCCCCGAAAAAGACCAGCCCATCGCGAATAGCGCGCATCTGAGGAACTCGTGCCTCGGACTCGAAAACGGGACAAAGGTTATAGGGGGAGGGACTATCGTTCTCTCTGCAATAGGGTACGGACTTCAGATCGCTGAGGAAGACTGGGTTATAAGAATGCCTAAAAAGACTCGGCGATTGTGGAAACCTCATCGCTAGCTCCTCAACGACCCCTCAGGACGAAGTGTGTACACGGACATCATTCTAGTTCGTGAGCGTGATAAAGGTCCGCAACACAAAAGTGCAGACGTGGAAGTACAGACCTGCAGCGTGACTGATCAGCAGGCCCGG
>NZ_KV814420.1:0-203 GCF_001813925.1 Corynebacterium sp. HMSC072D12 | reverse complement strand
AGTTGGTTGTTCCGGGTGAGGAGACGAAGTCGTCGCCGACCTTCACTGATAAGGACGGTAAGGACGCGAAGGCTCCTGAGGGTTCGAAGTTTAAGATCACTGATGGCTTCACTGCTCCTGAGGGCTACGTCGTTGAAATCGACGAGAACACCGGTGAGATCACGGTGACGTTCCCGGATGGCTCCAAGCTGAACAAGGACACC
>NZ_KV814419.1:0-3516 GCF_001813925.1 Corynebacterium sp. HMSC072D12 | reverse complement strand
CTACGTGTCCACGATTTGGGGGCAACCCCATCTCGAGTGTTTGGTAGGGGACGGTTGTTTGGGCATGGTACATGCACCGCTTGTTCTGCATGATGCGTCCGCCCCTGTGTTGGAGGTTGATAGTCTCAGGTCCTAAGCCAATTCACAGTCTCTTGCCTTGTCATAATTGTGTGCTGGGCTCACACGCAATTCCCGCGCGGGTGCAATTTTTCTGGATCAGCACTAGACGTCGGAGAGCACGGCCCTGCGGAAAACTATGAAGCCGTAATGGGTCTTCGCCATGGCGCTTGGTGCGGCAATTGGTTGGGGTGCCTATACCTTGCCCTTCGACTGGATGCAGAAGGCGGGGCTGGCCGGACTCATGCGTTTATTGCTGGGTGGGGCGCTGACGCTGGGGGTACTCGTGCGTTGTCGCGTTGAATGCGTCGGCGGTCACGCTCGTCTTCCGTGTCACATTCCCTGAATTGGTTATGAGGGGTGCGCTTTCTGGCCAGTTCCAGTTGTTTGCCGTTGCGATCATGATTGTGGCGGTGGTGGTCATAGTGGCGTCGATGGTGATTTATTACGTCGCCAAGCGCCTGGAGCTTGCACCCGCTTTCTCTGTGGACGTCCCGCCGGTAGCAGCGGTTGCGACCATCATCGCTTTTGCCCTGTGGGCCTACGTGGGTTTTGATTCCATTCCGCAGTTGGCGGGCGAGTTCAATTTCTCGCCGAGGAAGGCGCTAGGCCTTCTGATGTGGGGAGTCATTGCGGCGACCTTGATCTACTTGGCGATGATGCTCGCAACCTCTATCGCTGTGGGAGCGCATCACGATGCTTATGAAGGGGAGGCATGGCCGCCGGCGGCAGCCATCAGTGAGGTGATAGGGCCTGCCGGTTTGGCGCTCATGGTCGTAGCTGTCAGCGCCGGAGTTCTTACTGGGTTGAACGGATTCTTCACAGCGGCAAGCCGAGTCTTGTTTACTCTTGGCCGCGCCAACCTAGTCTCGAGTCGGCTGGGTGAGCTAAATGGTAAGCAGCGCACCCCGCGCAACGCGATTCTTTTGATGTGCGCGGTGTGCCTGGTTACCCCGTGGTTTGGGCGCGCGGCTTTGACGTGGGTTGTTGATATGTCCAGTGCTGGCATCACGGTGGCGTATTTCTATACGTGCTTCTGCGCATGGAAGATTGCGCGTACCGGGCAGGTTCCCGGGATGCCCAAGCCGATTGCGCCGAACCAGTTTTACGAGTACTTCGCGCTGGCTGGGTGCATTCTCGCCGTCGGGTACTTGGCGTTGCTCTTCGTTCCGGACTCGCCTGGCATGCTGGGAACGGCTCCGCTCATCGCGTTGGTGGTCTGGGTTGTGCTGGGGCTGGCGTCGTGGGCCATCAAGAGCCGGCAGCTGAAGGATGTGCCGCCGGAGGAGACGACGGCATTGATTTTGGAGTAGGTGGGGTGGTTAGTCGGCGGTGGTTGCTGGATGAGTCGAAGGTCTACATGGTGCCTCGGTAAACCGACTCATCCGGGGGTCAGGCCCGACCTAGGGGTCGCGTATTCAGTGCGGCGAGTGTGTTGATAAGTAGGTACGTGGTCGCAGTATCAGCAGGTGCGGAGAGAAAACCACCTCGGGCCAGGACGTCGAGTTCTTGGATGTGTTTCGGCTGCCTAGGGTATCGGGCCAGATTACTACCAGTACGGCAGCGAGCGCGTTGGTGTAGTAGAGCCATATGGAGCAGTCCTGGGAAGGCGTCCGATCGAGAGACTCGGAAGAATTGAACGACGACCACATGTGCATGTGACATTACGTGCTATATTATCGCTAAGAGATATTTTTCCTCTCATTGAAACATTGGAGGCTATGTTATGCGCCATTCGACAGAGCAGTTTTTTGAAACTATGAACAAGCTTGCCGAGCCCGTCCAGTTTGCTCTCACACAGGGGTTTAAGAAGGCGCAAAATGCAAACCTAGGAGTGTTTCGAGCGAATAAGAAATCACTGCTGTCTCACATTGTTCGTAGCGGTGCTTATGATTACCTATATGACAATCCGGTTGAAGGATTTATATTGGATGATGGCGCTCACAATTTAAATCAAGCAGTTTGTCTCTGGGAGGAGTCAACGGGCCTTGAAATCAGGATAGCGAAACTTAAACGGCTGAATTTGGTTGCTAGTCCGATCCCGGGAATTGATCAAGACCCTGTATATCAGCAGCAGTTGGCCCTATATGAAGTGGAACAGCAGTCGCCCGGTTTGGCATTTATTAGCTGGGAAACCCCCGGTTCATCAGACTCCTACGATTTTAGTCTTTTGGCTATTAGGCAGTCACGGAATGGGAACCTTCGCAAGGGGGAAGCGGACTTGGCGATTCCACTCTTCCAGGCGCAGTCCGAGCTGATCCCTAAGGTTTCATTTGATCCCAATGCGGTTTACAACTATGAGCTAGAAGATGAGCAAAATGAGGATTTTTCATAGTCGGCGCCTGAAAGACCTACGGCAGTCCATGGGGATGACTCAAAAAGAGTTTGCTAATTATCTTGGATGCAGCCAATCGTCACTCTCGGACGTAGAGAATGGGCGCAAGGAGAACAGCGAACTAGTCCAAAGGGCCCTCTTCGTGTTCAAGGTGCCTGCCTCGTATTTTGAAGCTTCCCCATCACACTATGGGTCTGGTGCGCTCAATTTCCGTACATACAAGGTGCCTGCAAAAGTGCAGGACGCATTTGCCTCAACTTTCTACGAAGCTGAACGAGAGCTTCTTTCGAAACCTATCAGCATGTCCGTTATTAGCTTGCCCGAGGAAGACCTGAACGATCGAACCGCGTCATTGCCGCTACCTTTGATTGAATCTTTAGCTAAAGAAACGAGAGTGCGATTAGGGATTCCTGTTTCCGGCCCAGTATTTAATGTCACGCACGCCATCGAAAACGCGGGACACCGTGTTTGTACCATAGCCAATAATTTCGTTGATATTTCAAGAATAGATGGTGCGTCTAGCCCAGTATTAAATATCGACGGACGCGGTTTAATCGCCACCACTGAGAACAGAGATGGTGGTCGGGTCCGATTTACTCGGGCCCATGAACTAGGGCACCTGGTCCTCCATACAGAAATCCGACCTGGTCTCGAAAGGCTGCGTGAGTCCGAAGCAAATCTATTCGCTGGCGCATTTCTTGTTCCGGAAAAGGATGCCCGTGAAATGATTAGTGAGCATCTGACGTTGGAAGGGTACGCGAGAATCAAAGCTAAATACGCTGTCTCAATCGCTGCGTTGATTATTCGGGCGTATCGTCTCGGTATTGTGTCTGCTAAGCGGTACCGCTCCCTTTTTGTTCAGTTGAGCTCGCGAGGGTGGCGAATGGAAGAGCCTGTTGAGATTCCGGTGGAAAAGGCAACTCACTTTCAGCTTTTCCGGGAGAAGCGGGAGCCCTTTTTCCAGCCCCTGCCACAGTTGTCAATGTAGATTTCAGCCATAAATAGATGAGGGTTGCCTGTGCGAGGGAACCTTTATGGGCCCTTCCGGTTTTAGAGTGCGTTGA
>NZ_KV814418.1:0-60478 GCF_001813925.1 Corynebacterium sp. HMSC072D12 | reverse complement strand
CGGCTTGTCCGGGTTGTCCGGCTTGTCCGGAGTGTCTGGGCCCGTCGGCTTATCGCAGTTGCACTTGGTGCCAACGCGGATCTTGCGGTCCTGCTTATCCTTCGTCACCGTCTCGGTAGTCTCCGGATCGCCCACAGGCTCACCGTTTACAAGCTTCCAAGTCTTGGAAACTTCCTTCTCACCATTGACACCAGGCTGGTCCTCTTCGACCTTGCCCGCTTCGAGGTTCGGGTCGTACTCAATGATGGTCTCGTACGGAATCTCCTCGGTGTGCTTATCCGTCAGCTCAGTCTGGTTTTCAGCCGGACCAACCTCGATGATGCGCGGGGAAGGCTTGCTGATTTCCTCAGAAGACTCCTCCTTGCTCACCTCGCCGTTATCAACAGTCACCGTGACGGTGTGCTTGGTCTCACCAGGCGTGCCTTCTTGGACAACCTTGGTCTCACCCGGCTGCAGGTCCGGGTTCACGCGAATCTCGGTATCGTACGGGGTCTTCTCAGTCCATTCGACCTTGTCGGAAACAGGGTCAGTCTTGGTACCCACACGGATGACCGCGTTGCTCGGCTCCTTGGTGCGCTCGGTGGTCACGGTCGGCTCGCCGGAAGGCTTACCGTCCACGATCTTCTGAGTGGAAGTGACGACCTCAGTACCCAGCTCGCCCTGCTTATCGACGACCTGCTCGCCCGCCTTCAGATTCGGATCGAAGACGATTTCAGTCTCGAACGGAACAGACTTCTCCAGCTTGGTCACTACCTCGCTGTCGTCAATCTTCGGACCGTACTCGATGATCTGCTCAACCGGCTGCTTGGTTACCTGCTCGGTGGTGTTCACCGTGGAGGTGTTCTCCTTCGCGGTGAAGTCGGCTGTGAATTCCTTCTCGCCGTATTCGCCCTTCTGGACAACCTTCATCTCACCTGGCTTCAGCTCCGGGTTCACGCGCACGATCGTGTCGTACGGCAGCGGCGCAACCCAAGTTGCCTTGTTGGTTGCCTCAGCCGGCTTGGTGCCGACAGCGACAATCTTCTCAACCGGCTTCTCGATGATCTCTTCAGTAATCTCCGGGTCGCCCGGCTTGGAGTTGACGATGTCACGGTCGATCGTCACCTTCTTCTTGCCCGGCTTGCCTTCCTGAGTGACCTTGGACTCGCCCGGCTTCAGGCTCGGGTCGTAGACGACCTTCACCTCGTACGGAACCTCAGTCTCAATGGACTCAGTGTTCTTACCTGTGGTCTTGGTACCCACGCGGATGATCTGCTTGGTCGGCTCCTTGGTTCGCTCAGTGCTCACCTCAGGATCACCAGACGGCTTGCCATCCACGATCTTCTGAGTAGAAGTCACAACCTCAGTGCCAAGCTCACCCTGTTGGTCAACCTTCTGCTGACCCTCTTCAAGAGAGTCATCGAAAACGATCTCAGTCTCGAACGGAACCGGCTTTTCAACCTTGGTCACCACAGTGGTGTCCTCAGCGGCCGGACCGTACTCGATGATCTCGCTGACTGGGTCCTTGGTCTGCTTCTCCTCAGGCGTGACGGTTGCGTCATTGCCCTTGGCGGTGAAATCAGCGGTGTAGGTCTTCTCACCCGGAACACCCTTCTGAACAACCTTGATCTCACCCGGCTTCAGCTCCGGGTTCGGACGAGTCTCAACCTCGAACGGAATCTGAGCCTTCCACTCAACCTTCTCGGAAGTCTCCGACGGCTTGGTACCGACCTTGATCACCTGGTCAACCGGCTCTTCGGTGACCTTCTCCTCAACGGTGGCCTCGCCATCCGGCTGGGAGTTAGTGACCTTCTGGGTCACCGTGATGGTCTTCTTGCCCGGCTTGCCCTCGGTGACAACCTCAGAGGTGCCAGCAGGCAGGTTCGGATCGAACTCGATCTTCACACCGAACGGAACCTCAGACTCAACGTTCTTCTTGGTCTCACCGGTGGTCTTGGTGCCAACGCGGATCTTCGCGTTCTTCGGGGCCTTGGTCTGCTCAGTGGTCACGGTCGGCTCGCCGTCCGGCTTGCCGTCCTTGATCTTCTGGGTAGAGGTCACAACCTCGGTACCAAGCTCACCCTGCTCATCGATGACCTGCTCACCCTCCTCGAGGGAGTCATCGAAGATGATTTCGGTCTCAAACGGAACCGGCTTCTCAACCTTGGTCACCACAGAGGTGTCCTCGGCCGCCGGACCGTACTCGATGATCTGGTTAACCGGAGCCTTGGTCTGCTTCTCCTCCGGCGTGACCGTTGCCTGGTCACCCTTGGCAGAGAAGTCAGCGGTGTAGGTCTTCTCGCCCGGCACACCTTCCTGAACGACCTTGATCTCACCCGGCTTCAGTTCCGGGTTCGGACGAGTCTCGACGTCGAACGGGACCTGAGCCTTCCACTCAACCTTTTCGGAAGCCTCAGACGGCTTGGTGCCGACGGTAATGACCTCATCTACCGGCTTCTTGGTGATCTCTTCAGTGATCTGCGGATCGCCCGGCTTGGAGTTGGTGATATCACGCTTGATGGTCACCGTCTTCTCGCCCGGCTGACCCTTGGTGGTCACCTTGGACTCACCGGCAGGCATGTTCGGGTCGTACTTAACGACGACCTTGTATGGCGCCTCAGCCTTATAGGTCTCGGTGTTCTCACCAGTGGTCTTGGTACCGATGCGGATCTTGGCCTTCTTCGGGGCCTTGGTCTGCTCGATGTTGATGCTCGGCTCGCCGTCCGGCTTGCCGTCCTTGATCTTCTGGGTGGAGGTAATGGTCTGCTCACCCGGAACGCCCTCTTCGTCGACAACCTGCTCGCCGGACTCGAGGGTGTCGTCGTAAACGTACTCGATCTCGAACGGGACCTCTTGGGTCTTCTTGCTGGTCAGCTCCTGATCAGGGATGCCCGGGCCGACCTCGATGATGCGAGTGACCGGTTCCTTGGTGGTTTCTTCCTCAGCAACCTGAGCTTCAGAACCCTTGGAGGTGAACTTAGCGGTGTAGGTCTTCTCGCCGTTCTCGCCTTCCTGGATAACCTTCATCTCGCCAGGCTTGAGCTCTGGGTTCTCGCGAACCTCAGTCGGGTACGGAATCGGGAACGTCCACTTGACGTCCTTGGCACTCTCGGCAGGCTTGGTGCCGATGACAACGACCTCGTTCGTCGGCTCCGTGGTGCGCTCCCAGGTTCCGTCCTTGTTCATCTTCTCTGCGCCCGGCACACCCTCGGTCTCAACCTTGTAGGTGCCAGCAGGGATGGAGTCGTCGTACTTGTACTCAACATCGAACGGAACCTCACGCTTCGGGACGTCGATGACGTTGACCGTCGCGGTGGTGTTGTCCTTCGAGCCGTCTTCATAGGTCACGATGACTGGAACGTCGATCTTGTCGCCCGGCTTCGCAGTTTCCGGCGCGGTGGAGATGACGTTGCCCTTGTCATCCAGGCCAACGATCCAGTCGCCGTTTGCCGTCTTCACCTTGTAGGTCGGGTTGCCGAACTCGTTGTTCTCACCCGTGGCCTCAAGGCCCTTGCCCTTCGGATCAATAGTGAACGGCTTGTCCGCATCGAGGTTGATGTCTGCAGGCTTCTCGACGCCAATCGGCGAGGTCGCCGTACCACCCGGGTAGACCGTCTGCGACGGAACAACCGGCTCAGATTCCCAGCTATTGGTCAGCTTCACCACGGTGGTGACCGGGGCCTGGGTGGTCAAACCACCCGGGGCGTTAACCGTTACCGTGACGGTGTTCTTGTCACCCGGCTTGGCATCGGCCGGCGGCGTGGAGGAAACTTCACCGGTCTTCGGGTCAATGGAGTACTTCCAGCCGTTAACCTCCTGGGTAAGAACCGGCTTGCCATTCTTGTTACCGAAGGAGAACGTAGAGTTGTCAGGAGTGTCCTCAACCTGGTGCTTGACTTCCTGACCAGGAGCAGTGGTCTGAACGTTGTAGTTCGCCTCGATGTCGCCCTTGATGACGACGACAGTGCCTACAACCGTCTGTGGCTTCTGCTTGCCTTCATCGCTGTAGTGAGCCTGGACCGGAACATTGAGGATGTCGCCTTCCTGCGCACCCTTCGGAATCGTGGTCGTGATCTCACCAGTATTCTCGTCTACGTAGACAGTCCAGGTCTTGCCGTCCTTGCTGGTGAGGGTGGTTTCATTGGTTCCATCCTCGAAGGTGTAGCGCGTCGGGGCCTCATCGGTCGTGTTGCCGCTCAGACCACGCTCCGGGATCTCGGGAGTGAGGCTGACGCTTGCGTTCGGCTGACCAGTCTTGGTGTCGTACGTCGGGATCTTGATGTCCACGATCGCCTGGAACTGGGTCTCGATCTCATCCGTGGTCTGGTCCGGGTAGGTTGCCTTCACCTTCGGGGTAATGATGCTGCCCGGCGTGACGGTGTCATCTGCCTTCGCGGTAACCTTGCCGGTGTCATCGACGGTGACGGTCCATCCCTCAGGGACAGTGGACTGATCAATCTCGAACTTGGCCGGGTGGACCGGCTTGTGGCCCTTCATGATGGACTTGGTGCCCACCTGGGCGGTAATGTCCTCATTCAACTTGCCCTTGGATAGGCCAGGGCGCACGAGGTCTGTGACCTGGGTGTTGTTCGGATCAACAACCACGAGCAGTTCCAGCTTGTCAGTGGAACCGTTCGAGTACTCCACCGTAACAACAGGGCGTGCAAAGCTACCCGGCTTCGGCTCTTCCGGAGCGGTGACGGTGACGTTGTAGTCATCGTCGATGTCGACGGTCCAGCCCTCGTAGACGTACTTCTCGTCCAGCTCAACCTTGGCCTCGTAGCCGTTGTCACCCTTCTTCTTGGCCAGCTCCTTGATCAGGTCAGGGGTCTGGGTGAAGGTAACTTTCTGCGGCTCGGTAGCAAGAGGGCCGGTAGCACTATCGACGCCGGAGATGATCGCAGCGTCCGTCTTGTCGTACTTCGGGTCGTGGTACTCGGTGTCATCCAGCGAGAACGCCTTAGAGTCGATGACGTTCGCCTTGCTGTAGCGTGTCAGCGAGTTGGAGCTGTCGAAGGCCTTATTTTCGCCCCATTCGTTGTTGTGGTCAGCAGCGGCCTGGAGTTGGTCAACGGTACGCGGCTTCGCCAAAACGGAGAAGTTGACGTTCTTGTCGGTCGCCAGGTCAGTACCGCGGTACTCCGGCCAGGTGAAGTAGATGTCACCGGTCTTTTCGTCGATACGCAGGTTCTGCGTACCACCGGAGGCTTCCGGGTCGGTGGTGCCGATGAACTTGCCGTTGCCGTCATAGGCCTCCACGACCATGCGGGACATGGAGTCGTCCTCGCCGTCGTTCTGCACAGCAGGAATGTTGACGGTACCGACCTTGGTTTCGTCACCGGGCACGATGACGTGCTTCTCCCAGTTCTCCCACGACACCGTAATCGGGTTACATTCAATGTTCTCGCTCGGCCACGGGTTTACAGTAGCGCTGAATGCAGAGCTGTCACCTTCCGTGGCTTTCAGGCCCGAAGGATTGTCCTTCTTGTAGTTGCTCTGCCAGGCGTAGCGCACGGGATTCTCGGCAGTGGCCGAAGCGAACTGCTTGACCTTCTCAGCAGTGAGATCTGCGTAGAGATTTAGGTTTCGTTGGTCGCGAGAACCAGTAATTTCGATGCTTTCGTCAGCCTTGTGCGTGACGCTCTTGTCAAGGAAGGTCTGGCCGGCCTCCATTGAAGGCACATTGCCGGTACCCAAGACCTTGCCAAGGTTCGCGCCATTGGTGAAGGACCAATCGGCGAATGTGCGGTCCTTCGAGTTATCAAAGGAGACGCTTAAGCCCCACAGGGTCTTGTCGGGGCTATCTGTACCTGGCTCTAGGGTGTTCCAGCTGAAACCAGCCTGGCTGTGGTTAGCGGTGTCGGTCTCTGAAACAACACATGATCCGGCCGGCAGGTCGGAGGCCTTCTGGGCGCCCTTCTCTACCGCGCCGGACTTGTCGCGGATGCCGCCGCTCAGCGTGGCAGCGGTGGCCTCGGGCATCACCGTGTTAAAAGAGGTGATGCTCAGCCCACTGAGCGCGAGTGTAATAGCAGAAAGAGCTGCCACTCCTTTACGGGAAGAGCGTCGCCGAGCGGCGCCGTTCCTTGATGCATTCATTCTTTAGGTCCTTTCAAATGCAGTACCCTGCTCCACCCCCACAGTGCGGAAACCCGAAAGCCGCGGAGACCTCTCAGGACAGTTCCTCACAGATTTCCTAGAGAGGTGACAGGAAAAAGGCAGGTGAACCCTAAAAATAATACCCTCCCACACATAAAGTCGCAATAAAAAAGGGATTTTACCTGCAATTTTTAATAATAAACACAACTATATGGAAAGTATAGATTTCCCAGAATCGCCAGCTCTGTGAGATACTCTCCGGTTTCTGCACGTAGAAGGCGGGCGGTGCGGGGAGACGTCGCCAAGCAGGGCGTGCCCATCGCCGTTTTATACAGTCCTAGGTTGTCCCCCTGGCGCCGAGGACTGCGTCCCCTAGCTTGTCACTTCTAGGATTCCTCGTGGACCAAGTCGGACCCGCCGGACGAGTTGGAGTCTCCTTCCTCGTTGAGGTTCTGCATGAGGTTGGCCTCCATCCAGGCACGCACGGCCGCCTCAAAGTCCTCGGCATCTTCCACTTCCTGCACGACTTCATCAAGATCCTGCGTGGTGAGGAACTTGGTAAAGGAGGCTATCTCCAGCTTCTCATCGCGGTTGAATAGCCCGTCTTGGTAGACCACGACGTAATTCTGTGGAAGCTCCGACTTAGAGCTAGGGCAACCTTCAGCACCGGCTGGCTCCACCACGGAGACCTCTGGCGGCAAGGAGGCCATGAGAGCGATGTGGGTGCGCTCCAAAAAATCCACGTCCTTGGTGCCTTCTTCCTTGGCAGCCACGTAGTCCTTGGAAACCGCGCGGGCTTCCTCCGGGTTGTAGACGCTTAAGAATTCACCCGTGCAGCCGACGAAAAAGTTGCCATTAGTGCTTACCCCGCTGACATGCTCCCCTCCCTGGCGCACCAGCATTGGCTTCTGAGAAACGGTAGCCGCGCGTCCCTCATCGCGCAGGGTCTGGCGATAGATCTCCGCCAGCACGCGCTGCTCATGGGAAGTCGGATCAATCATGATGGTGATCGGCGCCGAGTTCACTGGGTTCGGTTCCGGCTTGGGTTCATACCCAGAGCAGGCGCTTAACGACGCCCCCACAACCCCCACCAAGGCCACCCCAACAATGCGGGCGAAGGTGCGGGAATGTGCAATAAGGCGGGGCATCAGAATCAGGCGCATTCTTTCTATTCAACCGGACATGTCGAGCACACATGTCGCTGTTCTTCAGGGTCCAAAGTCCGCAGCGCTGGGCCGCAGCATCTGGCTGAATTTTACACGCCCCGCTGGCCAGACGGCGGGGTGGCTCTCCCCGATAGCACGTGACTAGACTAATGCCCGTTATGACTAGCGCTATTACTGAATCTTCCGTTCGCGACGCGCTCACCCGCGTCGATGACCCAGAAATCGGCCGCCCCATCACGGAGCTCGGCATGGTGAAGTCCGTGACTGTTAACGGTTCGGACGTGGATATCGAGCTTTATCTCACCATCGCCGGCTGCCCGATGAAGGGCACCATCGAGTCCAATACCCGCGCGGCCGTCGCAGAGCTCGACGGTGTCGGCGACATCAGCATCTCCATGACGCCGATGAGCGACGAGCAGCGTAAAGAACTCAAGCAGAAGCTGCGCGGCGGCCAAGCCGAGCCGGAGATCCCCTTTGCCAAGCCGGAATCCACCACCCGAGTCTTTGCGGTGGCCTCCGGCAAGGGTGGCGTGGGCAAGTCTTCCGTTACGGTGAACCTTGCCGCGGCCTTGGTCAAGAAGGGCCTCAAGGTAGGAATCGTGGACGCCGATATTTACGGCCACTCCGTCCCCAGCCTGCTGGGTTCCACGGCGGGCCCCACAGTGCTTGACGACGAAATGCTGCTTCCCCCCATCTCCCACGGCATCAAGCACATTTCGATTGGCCAGTTTGTGGAGGGCAACGCGCCCGTCGTCTGGCGCGGGCCGATGCTCCACCGCGCCCTCCAGCAGTTCCTCGCGGACGTCTTCTGGGGCGACCTGGACGTGCTCCTGTTGGACCTGCCGCCGGGTACTGGCGACGTTGCCCTGTCGGTGGCCCAGCTCATCCCGAATGCTGAACTGCTGATTGTGACCACCCCGCAGGCTGCTGCGGCCGAGGTGGCTGAGCGCGCCGGTTCCATCTCGCAGCAAACGCGCCAGCGCGTGGCCGGCGTGATTGAGAACATGGGTGCGATGGTCATGCCGGATGGCTCCACCATGGATATCTTCGGCTCCGGCGGCGGCACAGTGGTGGCCGAGCGCCTCAGCGTGCTGCTGGGCCACGAGGTTCCTCTCCTATCCAGCATCCCGCTGGATCCGAGCCTGCGCGCGGCTGGCGATGCCGGAACCCCCATCGTCATTTCCGCGCCCGACTCCCCCGCTACCCAAGCCATCACCAAGGTGGCGGATTCCATTGCGGTGCGCTCCGATTCCCTCGTGGGTAAGAAGCTCGGCTTGGGTGTGACCCGCAAAGGCTAAATAGCCTTTAGGTGACATCCTCCCAGGAGGAGCTGCCCTCGCCGGTGGGCGCATTCCCACCGCGCGGGGGCTGTGTCGTTTTAGTCGCCTTCTCCCCCGTCGGCTGTTGTACTCCGGCGTTCAGGTCCGGGTAGACCTGCGAATAATCAAAAGTCGGCCGGCCAGGGGTCTGCTGCGGCGCTGGCTGCGCCAGACCCTGCTGCGTGTGCGCGGGTTGGTTGTTCATATCCGCATCGTGCTCATACGGGCTGGTGCTCTTCTTGATGTCCTCCGCCATCTTCTTGGGGTTGAAATCATCCCAGGCGGAGTCGTCGCCGTCGAAAAGCGCCTTGGTAATGACCCCGCGCGGTCCCATCCGCGTCCACTCCGCCGCCTGACTCAAAGGCACCCGGAGATCGTCGAACTCCGCGCCGAGACCGCTCATCTCACCGTTGAGCTCCGCCTTGGCATTCGCAATGGCCTTGCGCGCCGCGTAGATAGCCGCACGGACATCCATGATCACGCCGGGCAGGCGCTCGGGACCGATGATCACCAGACCCAGCAGCACGATGACAAGGATCTCTACCCAACCAATTGAGGAAAACACGAAACTATCTTAACTACTTAGCTAGTGGTGACTGGGCGACGGGCGCGCGGGAGGCTTCGGGGTTTGAGTTATCCCCTTTGGTTGTGCCGGATGGCGCGCACGACCATCTCCACCTTGTCCAGAAAGTCCTGGCGTGGCTGGTGCGTGGGCGCTTCCGCATCCGGCCCGGGGCCGGCGCCCTGGTGGGCGATGCCCGCGAGCTTCGCCATGAGTGAATCCGGCGCCTTGACGTGGGATTCCACGCTGCATTCGCGCACCCACTCGGCAGCATTGCGCTGGTGGTGAATTTCTGCGCGGCATTCCGGGCAGTGCACGAGGTGGATGCGTACGCGGTGGGCATACTTGGCCGGCATTTCGCCGTCGACAAAAGCGACGACCGCCTCGGGCCCTAAATGGCCGATAGTATCTGCCCGCTGGGCGCGGGACTTTGCCTTATCGCGGACTTTGGCTTGGGCCTCGGTGAAGAACCCGGACAGGCTCAGGGAATGCCCGTCGCTGCTATGTCCTTCTGCTTTCACCTCAACGTCACCTCACCTCAGTGCATGCTCTTCTGCAGTGGCCTAGTGCTTAGCTGCGGGAGTCTAGCCCTCTAAGATTCAAACGCGGCCCAGTCTAGCGGGTACGCAGCAGGCTGCGCGTGTCTGCGTTTGTCTGGGCTTCCTTTTCCAGCGCGGCACGCAGCTGGGAGCGGCCGCGGTGGATGCGCGAACGCACAGTACCCATCTTCACGCCGAGGGTTTCAGCGATTTCGTCGTAGCTCATGCCCACGACATCACAGAGAACCACTGCCACACGGAAGTCCGGCGCCAGGTTATCCAGGGCTGACTGCAACGCCGGATCCAGGTTGGCCACCGTATAGGCCTGCTCCGGGGTCATATCTGTACCTGGGACACGCTCATAATCCTCCGGCAGCGCCTCCATGCGGATCTTGGAGCGGTGGCGGACCATATCCAAAAAGAGATTGGTGGTAATCCGGTGCAGCCAGCCCCCAAAGGTTCCTGCTTGGTACTTATCCAAGGAGCGGAAGACGCGCATGAAGGTTTCCTGCGTGAGGTCTTCGGCATCGTGCTGGTTACCAGACAGGCGATACGCCAAGCGATAGACATCATCGGCGTGCTCAGCTACGAGCTCACTCCACGAAGGCATCTCGGCCTGGCCGGCGTCGAATGCAGCGGTTCCGGTCAACTCCTCAACTTCAGCACTGACAGCATGGCTGCCAGTGGCAGAGGAATCGGTGGAACGGTGAGCGTGCTCAAACTCGCGCTGCTGTGTGGTCATGGCGAATATCTTTCTATAGTGCGCGTCGAAACTCCAGCCACGGCCCTGTGAGCAGCCTGTGAATCCGTCACACCTCTTACATGCGCTTCTTGCGTCACAGCTGAGGAGAGTTGCGGGCGATTCTCGGCACGCAGCTGAGGCGATTTCACTATGGTTTTCTTTGTGACTACTACGGCTTATGACGCAATGCGTACCTATATCGAATCCACCAGCGAGGTCTCCGAGGTGCTCGCCGGCGCCCGCGCCCATGCGGAGGAGTACGGCCTGCCGGCCCCGGATGAAGCCACCGGCCAGCTGCTCAGCACGCTCGCGGCGGCTTCATCCGGCACCACCTCCCGCCCGCAAGCGGTAGCGATCACTCCCGCAGCATCCGTCGTGGGCCTCTACTTGCTCGCCGGCATGCCGGAGAACGGAATCCTTACCTGCATTGACCCGGAAGCCGAGCACCAGGCCAGCGCCAAGAGAACTTTCCGCGAGGCCGGCTACTCCCCTAGCCGTGGGCGCTTCTTGCCCTCGCGTCCCCTCGACATCATGGGCCGCCTAGCCAATGACACCTACCAGGTGATTTACGCCGAGGTCCCAGCGCTCGATATGCCCGCGCTGCTCAAGGCCGCTTGGCCTCTACTGCATCAGCACGGCACCTTGGTGTTGGCCAATGCGCTTCTCGACGGCACCGTCGCCGACCCCTCCCGCACCGACCGCGACACCGCCGCCGCCCGCGAGGCCGACGAATACGCTCGCTCTCTCGAGGGTGCTGCCGTCACTCGCCTGCCGTATGGGGCGGGCCTAACACTCATCACCAAGCTGTAGTCGCCTTCTGAAACTGCCCGATCTGCCAAAACCATCGCCCGTTTTTCGATCGGCACGGAGATTTTCGTCATCTAGGGCACCGTTGGTTTAGCCACTGATACGTCTCCGAGCTAAACCCCGCCCTGTGTCGTCGGTGTCCTTTTTGCGCCGACTTTTTATTCCTTCTCCGTTCCCCCCACCCTTCGCGCTCACCGTGGGGGCTTCGCTAGGCGGGCTGCGCGCTCTCGGTGAGCGCGAAGGGAGTGTACTGAAAGGTGCGGTGTTGCAGGGCGTTGTTGCGCAGGCTCCTGAAGCATTCCGAGACTCGTCGGCGCCACCAAAACCACGAAAGGCGGACGTGGAGTGGACTTCAATCCACCCACACGCCCGCTAAAGGCGCTGCGCTGTCTCGCGGCTTAGACCTTTACGTTCTTGCCCACGACAACCACGCCGCCCTCAGACACCTTGAATCGCTCCTCATCGCGCTCGCGGTCAACACCAATGATGGCCCCGTCGCTGACCACCACGTTCTTATCCAAGATGGCATGACGAACTACCGCGCCCCGGCCAATGCGCACGCCTGGCAGGATGACGGAGCCTTCCACCGTCGCGCCATCCGCCACGTGCACGTCTGAAGCCAACACGGAGTTGCGCACCGTACCACCGGAGACGATGCAGCCCGGAGCCACCATCGAAGACTGCGCAATACCGTTCTGCACAAACTTCGCCGGCGGGAAGTTGGAATCATCCGTGGAGTGAATGGGCCACGAACGGTTGTACAGGTTGAAAATCGGGTGCACCGAAATCATGTCCATGTGTGCCTCATAGAAGGAGTCGATGGTGCCAACATCACGCCAATAGCCATGGTCACGCTCCGTGGCACCGGGCACCTCATTGGCCATGAAGTCATAAACATGCGCCTGCCCACGCTCCACAAAATAAGGAATGATGTTGCCGCCCATGTCATGTGCGGAGTCCTCATCCTTTTCGTCTTCCAGCAAAGCGTCGATAAGCGCCTGCGTGGTAAAGACATAGTTGCCCATGGAGGCGTAGGTCATGTTCGGGTCGTCCGGGGTCGCCGGAGGATTGGCAGGCTTCTCGACGAACTCCGTAATCGTACCCATCCCATCCGCCTGAATGCAGCCAAAGGCAGAAGCCTCAGAACGCGGGACGCGGATGCCCGCCACCGAGCAGTCCAGGCCAGTCGCGATGTGCTCCTCCACCATCTGCGCTGGGTCCATGCGGTAGACGTGGTCAGCACCGAAGACGATGACATAATCCGGCTTCTCGTCATAGATGAGGTTCAGCGACTGCAGGATCGCATCGGCCGAACCGTTGTACCAGCGCTTACCGCGGCGCTGCTGAGCGGGCACGGAAGCGATGTACTGCGGAGTCGGACCAGACAGGTTCCACGCTTGGGAGATGTGGCGGTCCAGAGAGTGGGACTTGTACTGGGTCAGCACAGCAATTTTGAGGAATCCGGCGTTGACAAGGTTCGACAGCACGAAGTCGATCAGGCGATAGGAACCACCGAAAGGAACGGCGGGCTTAGCGCGGTCTTCCGTCAGCGGAAAGAGGCGCTTTCCCTCGCCGCCGGCAAGGACAATAGCAAGGACATTAGGAAGGCTTCTCACACCACCCAATTTATAGACGTTTTCTGGATCGCGCAGAAGAAGTGCGTTTGTTTCTACCCCCCCATTGTCCACCTCACACCCCGCCCGCTGCTTTCCGACGAACCACCGCACCGACCTGTCCATCAAGGTTTAGCGCGAGCTGTGGATAATCCGTATTCTGGCGAGTATGAGAGCCGGAATATTTTCTAAGGAGTATCCGCCAGAGATTTATGGCGGAGCGGGCGTCCACGTCGCAGAGCTCACGCGCTTCATGCGCGAGATTATTGATGTCTCTGTGCACTGCATGGGTTCTGAACGCGATGAGAAGGACGTCTTTGTACATGGCATTGATCCTGCGTTGAAGGAGGCCAATGCCGCCGTGCAGACGCTTTCCACGGGTCTGCGTATGGCCAATGCCGCTTCTGATATCGATGTGGCTCACTCCCATACCTGGTACACCGGTCTAGGTGGCCACCTTGCCGGCCGCCTATACGGCATCCCCCACGTGGTCACCGCGCACTCGCTCGAACCGCACCGCCCATGGAAGCGCGAGCAACTCGGTGGTGGCTATGAGATCTCCTCGTGGTCCGAGAAGAACGCTATGGAATATGCCGATGCCGTCATCGCCGTGTCGGCCGGGATGAAAGATTCCATCTTGGATGCCTACCCCCGCATTGACGCCGACAAGGTCCATGTAGTCCTTAACGGCATTGATACTCAGGTCTGGCAGCCGGGTGAATCCACGGTGCTGGATGAGCTGGGCGTCGACAAGCAGCGTCCCATCGTTGCCTTCGTGGGCCGGATTACTCGGCAGAAAGGCGTCAAGCACCTGCTCAAGGCTGCCCAGAGCTTTGATGCAGACATTCAGCTTGTGCTGTGTGCTGGCGCGCCGGACACACCGGAGATTGCGGCAGAGACCGAAGGCCTCGTGGAGGAACTGCGCAAGCAACGTGACGGCGTGTACTGGGTCAAGGACATGCTCTCGCGCGAGCAGATCAAGCAGGTCTACTCCGGTGCGGACGTTTTCGTGTGCCCCTCTATTTATGAGCCGCTGGGGATTGTCAACCTTGAGGCAATGGCCTGTGGCACCGCGGTTGTGGCCTCCAATGTGGGTGGCATCCCTGAGGTCGTCGTGGACGGCGAAACCGGCGTTCTGGTCAACTATGACGTAAATGACGAAGCCACCTTTGAAGCTGATCTGGCTGCCGCTGTGAACCGTGTCGCCGCCGATAAAGAGCTGGCATTACGCTTCGGTTCCGCCGGCCGCCAGCGCGCCATCGAGGACTTCTCGTGGGCTACCATCGCGCAGCAGACCGTGGACATTTACCGCTCGTTAATGTAGGAAGGACTGCCGTGACGCATAAAGAAACGCACCATCGCCCAGAACTTCACTTCGTTCCCGATAGCGGGATCCTCGACGCCCCCGCAGGGATCGTGCGGGACGGTCATACCTGGCACCTGTTCCACCAGTACCGTCCTGATGCCGGCCAGCCTGCGCGCTGGGGCCATTCCACCTCTGAGGAAACGGCCTTCGAGTGGCTGGAGTGCGACGACGTCCTCGCCACCGTCGGCGGCGAGCTATCGCTGCGTGCAGGATCCGTGGCGGAAGGAAAGGACGCTCTCAACCTGTACTTCACGTCGGTGACCTCGGTCGGCACTAGCGTGCGCTTGGCGCGCTACACCGACTACGCCGATGAATGCATCGTGTCAGATGACCCTTCGGCGCTCGACCCAGACGTTGTCCGCTTCGGGGAAGCCGTAGGCGCCCACACCAATTATGACCGCTTCCGCTCGCCCTCCGTGGTCCCGGACTGGGCCAAGGAAGACCGCGAAGAAGGACACGATGGCTGGCTTATGCTGGCGCTGACCGGGCATTCCGACGCACCAGTACCGGTAATCCTGGACAGCCCCAACGGCGAATCCTGGACGCTCCTCGGCCCCTTGAGCTTCGATGGTGATCCTGGCTTTAAGGAGGGCGAAGTTCCGGCCACCTCTCCCATCCCGCCGGTGGTTTCACCGCGTCTGGTACGCCTGCGCGACGAGGTGGATAGGGAAATTTACGACGTTCTCTTCGTGACCTTGGAACGCGAGGGCCGCGATGTCTCCGGATATATCGTGGGCCGCCTTGATGGCACTGTGTTCACCGTGGCGAAAGGCTTCCAGCGCGTGGACTTTGGCCATGACTTCTCCCGCCCGCGCAACACCAACACCACGACCGGAACAATTCCGCAGGATTGCCGCTACGACCGCGCAGTCATCCTCGGTCTGCTCAACGGCAACGGCCGCGGCGATGATGCCACCAAGCACCCCACGTGGGAGGCTGAGGGCTGGGCTAATAGCTTGTCCCTGCCGCGCGCGGTGACGCTGCAGGGCGGCGTGCTGTTCCAAACCCCGGCGGAGGGGCTGCCGGATGCTGTAAAGCTTTCGGATTACGCACAGTCTTGGACGGGCGTCCTCGAAGTACCTACGGGTTCGAGCGTGACCGTGACGCTGAAGGACGGCTCTGGCGATACCGCTGCGGTCATTCGCCATACTGGTGAAGAAATCAGCCTGGACCGCTCCATGTCCAAGGCCTTCGATAACTACTTCAAGGACTCCGCTCCTGCGGTAGCGCCGCTGGCTGAGGGGGATTCGGATACCCTCACCGTCATTCAGGATGGTGCCAGCGTTGAGGTCTTCGTCGACGGCGGTTTGGTGGCCATGAGCTCCCGTGTCTACTTCGATGGTGGTTGCTCCGCCATCGAGGTCAGCACCGATGGCGAAGCTGTCATTGAGCAATCGTGGAGCCGCAAGGGTACCAAGCGCTCCTAATCGCATCGACTGCGAGACGGCATATAGGAGGAGGACCGAGTTGTCTCGGTCCTCTTTTTAATGCGCCCCCCTACCCTTCGCGCTCACCGGGGTTCTCAAACAACCACCGCGGGCGCTGCCGGTGAGCGCGAAAGGAGATTGAGGCGGAGGTCTATGCAGATGCCTTCGAGCGCCGACAAGACCACGCAACATCAGAGCCACAACGAGCCAGGCCGGGCCTCACCCCGCCCTTCGCGCTCACCGCGGACCATAAACTTCCTCCACGCTCATCCCCGGTGAGCGCGAAGGGTGGTTTCGAAGAGAAGCAGCGAAGGAAGGCCCTAAAAAGGAGCGTCAGCAATTAGGCCGAGCGCAGGCGATCCAGGCGAGCGTGAGCCGTCACGGTCAGCGACTGCGGCAAGGAGGCCATGCGCTCTGCCAGCTCTTCCGGACTGATGTGGCGCGCCGACGGGCTCATACCAACCTGTGCGGCGATGGAGGCCTTATCCAAGACGATGGGGAAGGAAATATCGACCGGGTCGGCCGCCTGCTCCAAGAAACCTTCCGCCTGCGCGTAAAGGCGTTCCACCTTGCCTTCTTCCACGCCGAGGATGCCCAGAGGCTCCCGCAGCTCGTCCAGATGGCCCGCCTGTGGAGTCAGCACGATGACCTCCCCGCCCGGTGCGAGAACGCGCTGGAACTCCGCCGGGTTGCGCGGGGCAAAGACCACCGAAATGGCGTGAATCGAATCATCCTTTAGCGGAAGGCGCTCCCATACATCCGCAACCACGGCGCCAACTCGCTCATGCGACTTGGCCAGGTGCTTAGCCGCGTGCGTAGAGATATCCAGGCCAACGCCGCGTGCGCCCTCAATCGAATCAAGGGTGTGTGCGAGGTAGTAACCCGTACCCGCGCCGACCTCAAGGAGCGCAGGGGCGGTGTCCGCATTCAGGCCAGCCGCATGTTCAGCCGCATCCTGGGTCTCCAGAGAATCCTGCACCGCACCGGTGACTGCCTCCACGAAGGGAGCAAAGTGTCCCATGGCCAGGTAGGTTTCGCGGGCGTTGACCATCGCGGCATCATCGCCTTGGTGCTTCAAACCGGCACCGGCTGCCAGCGTGACGTAGCCCTGCTTGGCCACATCATAGGAATGGCCGGTCTCCGACACGAGGCGGGAAAAATCATCCGCACCCTGCAGGGCGCTGCCATCGGCGGGATCGGCCAGAATATCGACGATATGTGAAAGCATGCTCCTAGACTAGCTAGAAACTGCTACGAGGAGTGAACCCAGCTCCGCTGCTTCTTCTTTGCTGAGCTCAATAACAATGCGCCCACCCCCGTCAGAAGGAATGCGCATGACAATCTTGCGGGACTCCTCTACCGCTTCCATCTCTCCACCAGTGGTACGGGGCTTCATCGCTGCCATATTGAGTCTCCTTCGACTGAGTTTTGTACGTCCCTCTAGTCTAGCCCTTTTTCAGCCGACGGCGGCAGGCTCGTTCCCACAGGCTTCCCCGCAAACTCCCTCAAGGCCTCGTCCAAGGACGAGTCAAAGGGTTAAGCCGAAGGTTCGGAAGAAGCGTCAGACGCTGTCGCCGGCGCTGCCTTTAAACGGCGCTCCACCGCAGCTAGGAGGGCATCCACCTGGTCCTGACGGTAGCCGCGCGCGACCACGTCGAAACGCAGGTCGTCGAAACGCCCCTCGTCGAGGGCACACAGATTTTCATAGTCGGTGTCCACAGCCTTGTCGGGGGCCTCCATAACAGGTCCCCGCCCCACCAGGCTTCCCCACGCCCACGTGCCAATGATCACGAGAGCGATGAGGACAACGAACAGCAGCATCCAGGACAACATGCGCTAAATCTTACCCAGCAGCGGCGGTCGTTGGGTAACAGGCCCGACCACGCCCGCGCGGGAGAGGATGGTGCGCGAAACTACATCGGCCATCGGGGATAGCTCATGGAGCGGGCGGTTGCGGTGGGCGCGAGTGCCCAGGTCCACTTCGGCGATGGCGTGGGGGCCGTGGCGCTTGGCGACGTCTATCAGTAACCCCGCTTCCACCCCATAGCCCGCGACGAAAGGCAACCCCACAGCCGCATCGCGGCGAATTGCATACTCCCCGCCCAAAGGCTGATCAATGTGCGCGAGCTCTGGGAAAAACATGCGCAGAAGCGGCTTGGCGCTCAGCTCCGTGACCCGCCCGCCACCTGTGGGCTGACCGTTCAGGCTGCGTGTATAGCGCGCCTTGACCAGCTGCACGTGGGGGTCCACAAAAGGCTCACTTAGCGCGGTCACCATGCCGGGGGCGGCGGATTCTAAATCCGCATCGATGAAGACGACGACCTCGCCCCGGGCCGCGGCCACCCCGCGCCACAAGGACTCGCCCTTGCCAGGCTGCGGCGGCTCCTCCACCACGTCGCGCCAATTGCACACCCGAGCCCCGGCCGCGGCTGCCTGTGCTGCGGTCCCATCGGTGGAGTCGGCGTCGACGACGATGACCTCTAACGGATCGTCCGCCAGGCAGGAGCGCACCACGTGGGCGACGGTGCGCTCCTCATTAAGCGCAGGGATGACTACAGAAACGCTGACAGACATGGCTTAGGCTAGCCCCCGGGTCGTCGCCAAGGGCGCCATCTGGCCCTGGATGGCGGCGGTCATGCGAATGACATCGAGTGTCGGGGCCACCTCATGGACCCGGAATGCCGCGACGCCCCGTGCCGCCGACCATGCCGTTGCCGCCAGTGTGCCCGCGACGCGCTGGTCCACGGCGCGGTCGAGGGTCTCACCCACAAAGTCCTTGTTCGACAAGGCCATGAGCACCGGCCAGCCCGTCGCCACGATCTCCTCTATGCGCCGCAACAACTCCAAACCGTGGAATGTGTTTTTGCCAAAGTCGTGTGTGGGGTCGATGAACGTCAACTCCTCCGGACAGCCGAGGTCGGCGGCGCGCTCAGCTAGCCGCGTGGTCTCGGTGATGACATCGGCGACCACATCGTCGAAGTGCACACGATGCGGGCGGGTGCGTGGGGTCACGCCACCGGTGTGCGAGCACACGTAGCCCACCTTGTGGTGGCCAGCCACCTCGATGAGCTCGGGGTCCCAGCCGGCCCACGTGTCGTTGACCAGACCAGCACCGGCGGCGATAGCCGCTTCTGCTACCTCAGCGCGCCACGTATCCACGGAAATCAGCGCCTCCGGGCGGCGGCGGTGCAGCTCCGCGATGGTGGGCACGACGCGCTCGATCTCCTCGGCCGCGTCGACGTGCTCACCCGGGCCGGCCTTGACTCCGCCGATGTCGATGATGGCGGCGCCGTCGTCAAGCGCCTGCTCAGCGCGCTGGATGGCGGGGTCGAGCTCGAAGGTGGCGCCCTTGTCGTAGAAGGAGTCGGGTGTGCGGTTCACAATCGCCATGACCCGCGCGAGGTTGTGCGCTTGGGTCACTTGTTTTCTTGCTCCCGCAGGCGCTTGTCCGACATCACCTTGTGCGCGGCCAAGATGTGGGCGACGGCTTCGTCGATATCGTCGGTGATCAAGAAGAGATCAAGGTCTTCAGGGTTGATGAACCCGCCCTCGGCCAAGGTTTTCTTCATCCACTCCACCAAGCCGGACCAATATTCGGTGCCCATGAGCACGATGGGATAGTTGGTCACCTTACCGGTTTGGACCATGCACATGACTTCGAAGAACTCATCCATGGTGCCCATGCCACCCGGTAGGCAGATGAAGGCCTGGGAGTACTTGAGGAACATGGTCTTGCGCGCGAAGAAGTAGCGGAAGTTCAGGCCAAGATCGACGTAGGGGTTCAGGCCCTGCTCGTGCGGCAGCTCGATGCCTAAGCCCACAGACAGTCCGCCGGCCTCATGCGCGCCGCGGTTGGCCGCCTCCATGATGCCGGGGCCGCCGCCGGTGATAACGGCGTACTTGGCCTCTACTAGGCGGCGGCCCAAGGCAACGCCCAGCTGGTAATTCGGATCATCCTCCGGGGTGCGCGCAGATCCGAAGACGGTCACGGCCTTGGGCAGCTTGGCCAGCGCGTCAAAGCCGTCCACGAACTCGCCCTGAATGCGCAGGACGCGCCAGGGATCGGCGTGCTGCCACTCATGATCCGCACCGGACTGCAGCAGGCGCTGGTCAAAGGTGGAGGACTGCTCTCCAGCAGTGCGCACGAGAAGAGGTCCGCGCAGAGTGCGCAGTTGCTCAGGCGTCATAGTGGTCTTATCCCTTCAGGTAATTCAAGAGTGCGGTCGAGACTTCGGTGATCTGAACGACGGGTACTTGCTCGTCCTTCTTGTGGGCAAAGCCCGGATCCCCGGCGCCGAAATTGACGGCTGGGGTCCCCATCTCGGAGAAACGGGCCACATCGGTCCAACCATACTTGGCGCGGACGTTGCCGCCGACGGCGTCGACAAGCGCGCGTGCCGCCGGCTGGCCCAAACCGGGCAAGGCCGCACCCGCGATGTCATCGACCTCCACGGTGATGTTCTCGTGCTCGCCGAGGACCTCCATCAGGTGCGCCAGCGCCTCCTCGGAGCTGCGGTCGGGGGCGAAACGGAAGTTGACGAACATCCAGGCCTCATCCGGGATGGTATTGGTGGCCACGCCGGATTCGAGGTGGACGATGTTGAGGCCTTCCTTGTAGGTGCAGCCGTCTATCTCGACGTCGCGCGGCTGGTAGTTGGCCACGTTGAGCATCACCGGTGCCAGCGTGTGCGCGGCATTGGAGCCGAGCCAGGCGCGGGCTGAGTGCGCGCGGGTGCCGTGGGCGGTCACGCGCACGCGGATGGTGCCCTGGCAGCCGGCCTCGATCATGGCGCCGGAAGGCTCACCCAGCAGGGCTAGGTCTCCCTGCAGCCACTCCGGGTGATCCTTTTGCAGGTGGCCCAGACCGTTGAATTCGGTGGCGACCTCCTCGCCCTCATAGGCAATAACCGTGAGATCGTGCTTGAGCTCATCGGAATTGTACAGCTGCGCAAAAGCGTTGAGGTAGACAGCCATGCCGGACTTCATGTCAACGGTGCCGCAGCCATACATGATGCTGCCATCCTCCAACATGGTGTGGGGCACGTTATCGGCTAAGGGCACGGTATCGATGTGGCCGGCGAGGACCACGCGGCTTTTAAAGCCCCGATTCGTCCGGGCACAGACGGTGTTACCGTAGCGTTCCACCTCTACTTTGCTCTGGTCCAGACCACGCAGAGCCTCTTCGACCGCATCGGCGATCGCTTGCTCGTGGTGTGAAGGGCTGGGGATATCCACCAAGGCCTTGGTCAGCTCAATGGGATTGGAGAAGAGATTTAAAGTCACAACCCGCCATGCTAGCGCCCCCGGTTGCTTAGTGCATTGCGTAAAGTACTTCCCGTTGCAAACAATCAACAGCGTTGAAGGTGATTTCCCTATGGCTGCGGCCACTCAACTCAAAACCCGCCACCTCACCATGATGGGCCTCGGCTCCGCGGTGGGCGCGGGCCTCTTCCTGGGCGTCGGCCTGGGCATCCAGGTCTCCGGCACTTCCGTCCTTATTTCCTATGCGGTGGCTGGTGCGCTCATCGCCTTGGTGATGTGGATGCTCGGTGAGATGGCTGCCGCCCGCCCTTCATTGGGTGCGTTTTCCACTTATGCGGGCCAGGCTTTCGGGCCGTGGGCGCGGTTCACGCTGGGCTGGATTTACTGGTTCATGCTGGTCATGGTGATGGGCGCAGAGATTACTGGTGCCGCGGCAATCGTCTCCAACTGGTTCGGGGTAGACCCCTGGATTCCAGCATTGGTGGCCGTAATCCTCTTCGCCATCGTCAACTTTGCCGCCGTGGGCGGCTTCGGCGAATTCGAGTTCTGGTTCGCCATCATCAAGGTTGCCACCATCGTGGCCTTCCTCGGCATCGGCGTGCTCATGGCACTGGGCATCCTGCCGGGTATGGATCTCTCGGTGGCGGGCCACAACTTTACGGAGAACTTCCTCCCCAATGGCGGCCCCGGCTTTGCTGCCGGCCTGCTCGCCGTGGCTTTCGCATTCGGTGGCATCGAACTGGTCACCATTGCCGCAGCTGAGTCCGAAGACCCCGCACACAACGTGGCCACTGCCGTGCGCGCCATCATCGTGCGCATCATGGTCTTCTACATCGGCTCCATCCTGGTCATCACCATGGCCTTGCCTTTCAGCTCTATCCAGGACGCCGATGTGGCCGCGGACTCGCCCTTCACGTTGGTCCTTGCGGCCGCGAAAATCCCCTTCGCCGCGGGATTCATGGAGGCGATCATTGCCCTGGCGCTACTCTCCGCCTTCAACGCGCAGATCTACGCCACCTCCCGCTTGGTCTATGACATGGCTAAGGACCACAGCGCGCACCACGTCTTTTTGAAGACCAACGCCTCCGGCTCCCCCATTTATGCGGTGGTGCTCTCCATCGTCTTCGCCTTTGCATCGGTAGCTCTGCAGTACTGGAACCCGCCGGGACTTCTGGCCTTCCTCTTCAACGCGGTGGGCGGTTGTTTGCTGATCATCTGGTGCTTCATCGTGGCTTCCTACATCAAGCTGCACCCTCACATGAAGGCCAATGGAGACCTCACTACGCTGCGTGTTCCGTGCTTCCCGTGGCTGCCATGGATCACCGCCCTGGCGCTGGTGGGTCTTACAATCCTCATGCTTTTCGACCCCTCCGCCCGCAACCAAGTCCTCGCCGTCCTCATCCTGACCGTGGCCCTGGTTGTGATATTCCACCTACTCCCGGGTAACTCAAGGCGCGGGGCGGACGCGTAACTGCTAGGGTGTGAGCCTATGACTTCAGCATCCGCACGCGGCCTGGCAACCATTACCCACGACGGCACCGTCCTGGACGTCTGGTTCCCCGCAGTTCACACCGATATCTCTGTAGAAGCCAGCGGCACCGAGCGCTTGGAGGAGGTTCCGCAGCAGTTCGCTGACCTGGTGGGCCCCGACGAGGAGCGCGGCGTCGCCCGCATCGCGGTGGAGACCTCTATCAAGGATCTGGACGAGGCTCCCGCCGACACCTACGACGCTTACCTGCGCCTGCACCTGCTCTCCCACCGCGCAGTCAAGCCTCACGGCCTGAACGTAGACGGGATCTTCGGCAAGCTGGCCAACGTCGTGTGGACCAACTACGGCCCCTGCGCGGTTGCCGATTTCCAGATGGTCCGCGGCCGCCTCGCTTCCCGCGGCCCGGTCGTCGTCTACTCCGTCGATAAGTTCCCGCGCATGGTGGACTACGTTGTCCCCTCCGGCGTGCGCATTGGTGACGCGGACCGCGTTCGCCTAGGCGCCCACTTGGCTGAGGGCACGACCGTGATGCACGAGGGCTTCGTCAACTTCAACGCCGGCACCCTGGGCGCCTCCATGGTCGAGGGCCGTATTTCCGCAGGCGTCGTCGTGGGCGATGGCTCCGATATCGGCGGCGGCGCCTCCATCATGGGCACCCTGTCCGGTGGCGGCAAGGAGGTCATCTCCATCGGTGAGCGCTGCCTGCTCGGCGCGAACTCCGGCGTGGGCATTTCGCTTGGCGACGACGCCGTCGTCGAAGCCGGCCTCTACGTCACCGCCGGCACCAAGATTGCCGTCTTTGGCAAGATCGCGGCGGCCCTAGGCCTGTCTGAGGGCGACACCATCAAGGGTTCCAAGCTCTCTGGTGTTTCCGGCGTGCTGCTGCGCCGCAACTCCGTGACCGGCGCCGTCGAGGCCGTCGATTGGAAGTCTGAGGCTGTGGCTCTCAACGAGGACCTGCACAAGAACTAAGCGCTGCTGCTTGAGGCCCCCGTTTCTGCGGGGGCCTTTCGTGATCCCAGATTCATTCCCTCGCCCACGTCCCTGTGCCACGGGCACCCCTCGATGCCCTACCGCCGACAGCCGCGGCCTAGAATGCTAAAGGTGACTGCTCAAAACGATTCCTCCTCTCGCTCACTCGGCAGCGGCTTGAAGGTCCGCCACCTGACCATGATGGGGCTGGGCTCCACCATTGGTGCTGGCCTTTTCTTAGGCACCGGTGTAGGCATTTCTGCCGCCGGCCCCGCGGTCCTTTTGGCCTACCTCATCGCTGGTTTCCTTGCCATCCTAGTCATGCAGATGCTCGGTGAGATGGGCACGGTCATCCCCGCATCCGGCTCCTTTTCCGAATACGCGGAGCACGGCATCGGCCGCTGGGCAGGCTTTACGCAGGGCTGGATTTACTGGCTCGCCACCGTCGCTGTCCTTGGCGCGGAAATCACCGGCGCCGCCGGATTCATCGGCGCGTGGTTTAACTGCCCGCCCTGGATCCCCGCGGCCATCTGCGTGGCACTCTTCGGCACCATCAATCTTTTGCGCGTGCGCTTGTTCGGCGAGTTCGAGTACTGGTTCGCCTTCATTAAGGTTGCCGTCATCATTGCTTTCCTCATTATCGGCGCACTATTGATTTTCGGACTGCTTCCCGGCCATACCTTCATCGGCACGTCTGTTTTCCTTACCGATGGCTTCATGCCCAACGGTTTCGGTGGTGTGGCCGCTGGTCTGCTCGCCGTAGCTTTCGCCTTCGGTGGCATCGAGGTCGTCGCCATCGCCGCGGCGGAATCCGAGGATCCCGAGAAATCCCTCGTCAACGCCGTGCGCACTACAATTACCCGCATTTCGGTGTTCTACCTGGGCTCTGTCCTCGTCATCACCTTCCTCCTGCCCTATTCCTCGCTCGGCTCCGCGCAGTCGGCCGCCGAGTCGCCGTTCACCATGGTCTTGGACCGCGCGGGAATCCCAGGCGCGGCAGCCATCATGGAAGTAGTCATCGTTCTCGCACTGCTTTCCGCTTTCAACGCGCAGATTTACGCTTCTTCGCGCATGATGCACTCGCTGGCCTCCCGCGGTGAGGCGCCCAAGCTCTTCGCCGCCACCGACCGCCGCGGCGTCCCGACTGCGGCCATCGCGCTGTCCGTCATTCTTTCCGCGGTGATGGTCGTCCTGAACTATGCGGATACCGGGTGGCTGCTGTCCTTCATGCTCAATGCCGCTGGAGCCTCGCTGCTTATCGTGTGGGTGTTCATCGCGGTGAGCCAGTTGCGCCTGCGCCCCCAGCTCGAGGCCATCCACCCACTGCCGGTGCGAATGTGGGCCTACCCCTACCTCACGTGGTTCGCGTTAGCTCTCTTCGCAGCCATCGCGGTGCTCATGCTTAGCGACGCCTCAGCCCGCATCCAACTCTTCTCCGCCGCCACCATGTTCGCGGTACTCGCAGTTGCAGGTGTCATCAACGCCAAGGCCCGCGGGATTGCCCCGACGTCTCGCCTGCCCCTACCTACGGCCGAGGAGCTCGAGGCCCGCTAGCCGGCCCACACCCTTCGCGCCGCCCCTCTCCCCCTCGCGCTGCGCCTCACTACCGGGCCCCTCCTTCCGTTCGCGCTCACCGGCGCACGACGTCGCGCTGCTTTCCCGCTCCCCGTGGCCGCAAAGGGTATAGCGCGTGAATAATCCCTTCAGCACGCGTCTTCACACCGCAGCTCCACCCCTTCGCGCTCACCGGCGATGGCTAGCACAGCGGCCGAGGCCTCCTCGTGAGCGCGAAGGGTACGCGGCCCCGAAGCCGTCATATCCAATGCCCCTCCCGATCCTTCGCGCTCACCGACATCGATCGGGCAGCCTGTCCAAGGCTGCCTGTGAGCGCGAAGAGGTTTTAAGGGAAGTAAAACTACCTAAATTGCGGACACGACAACCTTTACCGCCGAAATCAGCGTCTCGGGGCTGAGTTATCCACAGGCGGGAAATTGACCGTCGACACGTCGTTAAGCACTGCATACCTTGAGCGTCATGAAGGCATGGACGACCGCGGAGCTTCGCGCGCAAGGCTTGAGCAAGGAGGCAATCAGGCGGAAGCTTCGCGCGGGGACGCTCTTTCGCGTGCACCGTGGGATTTATAGCGACGAGTGGTCGCCGCTAGCTGTGGCGCGGGCTCTGGCGCACGGGCTCAGTCGAATACATTTCACGGGCAAGACCGCGCAGGAGATTCACTTGGGGAGGAAGCTGACCTTTCCACTGGAAGCCGAAGGTCCGCGCACGCTCCAGGGCAAGAATTTTCGGGTGACACATTCACGCCTGGCGGCTACTGCAAAGGTGAATGGCCTGCCTGTTGTTCAGGTGCTGTGGGCAGCTCGTCGTATGGCCGCTAACTGCAGACAACTGCTGGAAGAATATTATCGCGGCAAGACTGGCCCTGAGCGTTTGGACAATGACCGGCGGAGAATGCGTCGGGTCCCTCGGCGTTTGAAAGAGACGATACGCCGCACGCCCATCGGTACGGACAGCGTGCCGGAGCGCCAGCTCAGTCGAGGCCTTAGCGCAGACGGAATCTTTCCTGAGCACAACGCGCTCATTGCGGGCTACCGCTTTGACCTGAAGATTGGCAAACTCATCGTGGAGGTCGACGGCTGGGAGCACCACAAACATAGTCGTGCGTTTCAGGCAGATCGCTCGAAACAGAACGCAGCAGTAGCTCATGGGTATACGGTTTTGCGCTTTACTGCTGACGATATCCGCTACCACCTCGACGACGCCGTTCTACTCATCAAAACCATGCTTGAGCAGCTCAAAGGACGGAATCCGACGTTGCCGGCTGTGGTGACGCAACCCTATTGGACATGGCACTTGTGTATGTAACTCTTGAATTTATGACAAGCATTCTTTACACTTGGTCACGCAAGCACGACATACTGTAAAGGAAGCCACATGGCCGAGCATCACAATATGGTCCGCAAATGGCGGCGCTGGCTCGAGATGTCCCAAGCCGAACTCGCCGAACGAGCCGGCGTATCCCGCCAAACTATCGCCAATATCGAACGCGGCAACTACTCGCCCTCTGTCTACCTAGCGCTAGACATCTGCCGCGAACTAGGAAAAACCGTCGAAGAAGTCTTTGGAGATGAACAACATGATTAACGCCATTGCCAACTACACGCTCCGCGAGATCGACCGCGCTTCCCGCGACGAATTCGAGCGCGAGACTTTCTACAAGGCCTACGCCATCTCTGCGCCGCCTGCACAGTTCCTCGAGTTCGTTGTCGCCGCCATCCTTGCCTGGGTCCTCCCCGGTCAGATGAGCATGCTGAGCTTCCTCGTCATCGTGCCTTCTGTCTTAGGAAATACCATCGGAACTACGTGGCTGCGCAAACGCGTTGCCGCTCCGCTTGTCGGCCGTAATTGGTCCGCGATGGCGATTTACTTCATACCGATAATCGCGATGATCGCGGGTACCGCATTCAACGCCTATGCACCAGCTGACGGCCACATTCCCTCCGCTTATCTAGCCGGCGCCGCAGTTGGCGCTATCACCGTCCTCATCCTCGCACCCTTCATCCGCCGCTATCAACACCGTCGAGACCAAGCCCGCCTCGACGCCGAGCTCGACGATTAGACCGCACTGCGCGGCCTATCCCCTTCCCGCCCTTCGCGCTCACCGCGGACGGCGGGTTCTCGTTTTTACAGGCGCTGGTGAGCGCAAAGGGAGAATCAGGCGACTACCGCACTAACCCGCAGCTATGATCCTCCCACCTGCCGAAACATTAGTACCTGCTGCGCCGCTGGCACCGGTTCCGCTGCCATCTCCCTTCACGCTCACCGTGTGCGGGAACTAGCGATTCTTTTAGACGCCGGTGAGCGCGAAGGGCGGGCCTCCAGCTTCCATCCCTAAGCGCTCACCAGCGCGATGGCACGCCTCCACGCCAGGTTCCCGGTGAGCGCGAAGGGAGCATTGCTTGCCGACGCCCCCCCTTCCCGCTCACCGCAGCATGTAAAAGTCCCCGGCGGCCAACGCTGGTGAGCGCGAAGGGCAGGCGCGGGGCAGGTGCACTGCGGAAGGGCAAGCGGGTTGGCGGAAGGGCAGGCAGGGCGGGGCGAAGGGCCGAAATTAAGCCGGCTCGGTCTCGTGGACCACGACCGGCGCCTTGGGCGTCGAGCGGAAGGTCCACAGCTTGTTGAAGATGAAATTGATGGGCATGGCTACCACGATGGAGATGGCGTTGGCCCAGTAGTACATCGTGCGGAAGCCCGTGGAGTCATCGAAGATATGGGGAGGCAGCTGCAGCGGCGAGGTTGGATTCATCAGCAGGTACTGCACCGCGAGGGTCACCAAGTATGCACCGATGCCTGTAATGAGAAACGGGAAAAAACCGCGTAGCCAGGACACTTTGTTGACGGACTTGAACGTCCACATGCGGTTGAGCTGGTAATTCCAGGTATTCGCCACGAGGAAGGCAATCGTGGAAAAGAGCATGAACCAGCGCACGTGGAACTGTGTGCCGAAGAGATTGAACATCGCGTCATGCGGCGTGGCGCCAAACCAGGCCAAACCGCATTTCGCAGCCACAATCGAGGTCGCAATGTTGACCAACGTGCCCGAGCCGCCGACCAGACCAAACTTGATGAACTGGCCAAGATTCGAGGAAAAGCGAGCAAAGCTCAGATCCGCCATGGACACGTCCTTTGCAAAATGCTCAAAAATGATGAATAAAACTTCGTATGAGTCTAGTCCCTCGCGAAGCGCACGCTAAAACCCGCGCCGCAAGAGAGCCGAATCTCACAGCTTAAACTCACGCTTCTCGCCCGAAAGCGGATCCTTAAAGCTCATCGCAATGTGGGAAAGCTGCAGCGGCGTTGAAAAGTCATAGAGGGACAACCCGCGATCCACCGGATAGGTATCATCCCCCACAATCGGATGGCCTAGGTGGTTGAGCACCACGCGAATCTGGTGGGTGTGGCCGGTCAGCGGCCAGACATCGGCTACCGCTCCCCGAGCGCGCACCCGAGTCACCGTAGGCGTGCCGCAAGGATCCACGCGAACTTGGCGCTCGCCCCGCACTCGCCGCATGCCCAGCCGCACCGTGCCGTCGAAGGAGAAGGGCGCGGTCACCCTAGCCCTGTAGTGCTTAAGCACCGCACGCTCCTGGAAAAGAAGCTGGTAGGCAGACCGCGTACGCGGATTGCGCGAACACAACACCAACCCCGACGTCAACCGGTCCAACCGGTGCAGCGGAACAATGAAGTCCTCCCCATAATCCACTCGCAGGCGGGTCTGGAGGGTCTCGCGGACGATGCGCCCATTCGAAGTCGTGGGTAAGAAGTGCGGCTTGTCGACGACTATCAGGTCCTCGTCCTCATATACCACCCGGTAGTCAAAGGGAATGGGCACTTCACGCGGGATAGAAGGGTGATACCACGCCAACGTGGGCCCAGGAAGTAGAGTGCCGGGCTCCAAGCGAGTGCCAGGAGAAAACGCGGAATCGCCCGCCTCACCTGCCCAGTAGGTAGGAGTGGCGGGCACGATGCCGGTGAGCATCACCTTGCGCGGGCTAATCCCCTCCCGCGCCGGCGGGCGAAAGACCACCTACTCAGCCAAGCGCGCGACGGCTGCGGCAATCCGCTCATCGGTGCCGTTCAGGCCGATGCGTACGTACTGCTCGCCCGCTGGGCCGTAGAAATCACCCGGTGCCACGAGGATGCCGCGCTCGGCCAGCCAGTCAACGGTCTCGCGGCAGTTCTCACCACGGGTTGCCCACAGGTAGAGCCCAGCCTCGGAGTGCTCGATTCTAAAGCCCGCGCCGGTCAGTGCGCGCATGAGTTCTACACGGCGCGCGGCGTAGCGCTGGCGCTGGAGGGCTTCGGAGGGGTCGTCGTCAAGCGCGGCAACCATGGCCGCCTGAATGGGGCCCGGCACGATGAGCCCTGCGTGCTTGCGCAGCTCCAATAGCTCCGCGATGAGCTTGGCATCGCCCGCGAAGAAGCCCGCGCGGTAGGACGCCATGTTCGCGCTCTTGGACAGCGAATGCATGGCGATAAGCCCCGTATTGTCCCCATCGGTCACGCGCGGATCCAGGATGGACACCGGCGGGTTCTCATCATCCCAGCCCAAGCCCATGTAGCACTCATCTGAGGCCACGATGGCATTGTTCTCGCGCGCCCAAGCGACGATCTCACGCAGCTTCTCGACGCCCAACACCTTGCCCGTCGGGTTCGACGGCGAGTTGATGAACACCAGCGAGGCGTCTTCGAAGTCATCGTCCGCACGCAGGGGCTTGGCGCCGGCCAAGAGCGCACCGACTTCATAGGTGGGATAGGCCACCGTCGGGAAAGCTACGGTCTCGCCACGCATGCCCAGCAAAGTGGGCAGCCAGGCGATAGCCTCCTTGGTGCCGATGACCGGCAGCACCGCGTCCACATTCATGTTGTAGCGGCGCTGCAGCGCCTTCGCGATGGCCTCCCGCAGCTCCGGGGTGCCCTGGGTCTGTGGGTAACCGGGAGCCTCGGCCGCTGCGGACAGTGCTAACTGCACGCCAGGGGCGACCGGATCAACGGGGTTGCCAACTGATAGGTCAACGATCCCGTCTGGGTGCGCCTGGGCCTTCTCCTTGGCGCCGGCGAGCGAGTTCCACGGAAAATCCGGGAGTGTGTGTCCAAGCGGCGTGCGGCTCATGTTCTACTCCTGGTTCTGGGGCGGGAGCGCAGAGATCATCGGCACGTCAAAGTCCTGCGGGCCGAGTGCAGCTGCACCGCCCGGGGAGCCGAGGTCATCGAAGAAGGCGGCGTTGGCGTCGTTGTAATCCAGCCACTCATCCGGGACATCATCCTCGTAGAAGATGGCCTCCACCGGGCAAGCCGGCTCGCAGGCGCCGCAGTCCACGCACTCGTCCGGGTGGATGTAGAGCATGCGCTTGCCCTCGTAGATGCAGTCGACCGGGCACTCTTCAACGCAGCCGCGGTCCATCACGTCGACGCAAGGCTGCGCGATGGTGTAAGTCATAAGGTGTTTAAACTCCTGTGTGTCACGGGTTTTCTACGACTAACAGTATGCTACTCCGAGGCGAAAAATGGCCAAACGCTACCCGCGATTCCCGCGGCGAACAGCAGCAGGCTGAGAATATTATTGGGCAGCAGGCTACCGTCACCGATGGCGGCTCCCAGCATGAACGCGAGAAATCCTCCCACCCACGCCAGCCCGGGCACACCGGCGATGTAGGGATTCTCACTCCACAGGCGGGCTGTGCGAGTCAACACTCCGTTGAACCAGAATGCAATGAGGATGGTGATGGGAAAGGCCATCCCGGACTCGCCGGGCCACGGCAGACGAGCAGTGAGATAAACCACCTCGAGAGTCAGCGAGCAGAGTGCGCCTAAGACGAGCCACACTAGGCCCCCTACCTGCTCGCCGCGGGAGAAATCAGTGCGAATGGCGCGCTCGTTCATTTCTCCCCCAGCAATGAATCCTGTGGTTCACCCTGCCCCAATTGGTAGAACTCTTGACGCAGCAGAGGCATGGTGAGCAAGTTTGACAAGGCATAGGCTGCGGGAACCTCCGCGGGATCCTTGAGCCCTGCCTGGGCGGCGTGCGGGTTGACGGTGGTGAGGGAGCCGTCGGCAAGCCAGATCTGCGTGGCGTGGGCCAGCATCGCTGCACGCTTGGCGCTGAGAGCCGCGTCAGTGAGCTCGTAGGTGATATCGCAGCCAGCGTTGGTGAAGTTGTCCAGGTACTCCTTGTCCGGCAGGCTCCAGCCCTCGGGAGGTGTGACAGCCTCGAGGCCGCGATAGTGCGCGGTGCGCTCGAAGACGGCCCACCAGATCCGCTGCTCCGGCTCGGCAGCCGCATGCACGGCCTTGTGTACGGCGATATGGTCGGGGTGCCCGTAGCCGCCGTCCGGACCATAAGTCAACACCGCGTGTGGTCGCAGCGCAGCAAGGTGGCTACGCAATAAATCTGCGGCCTCGTCCACACGGTTCACCAGGGCCCGCGGATTCTCGTGAGCGGGCGAGCCTTCCATCCCGGAATCACGGAAGTGCCCAAATCCGCCCAGCTGAATGCCCTCGACCCCTAACGCGTCGAGCGCGTGCTTGAGCTCCCAAGCACGGAAACCTCCCAGCTGATCGGTTTCTGCCAGGCCTTGGTAAGGCTCGCCGATGATCTCGCCTTCCTCACCCAGCGTTGCGGTAATCACGGTGACCTGCGCGCCGCGCGCGGACAAGTCCGCCAGCGTGCCGCCGGTAAAGAGCACCTCATCATCCGGGTGAGCGTGAACAGCCACGACGCGGTAGCCCGCGAGATCCTTAATCATCGTCTTTCCTCCACTGCGGTGCGCTAATCAGACCGGAATCCCAGTCCTTAATGCTTTGTCCGGGGCCAACAATACCCTTGCCCAAAGCGTGGACTCGCACCTCATTGAGCAGCGGGATGAAGAGCACTTCTTCCTTGTTGAGGTGCTCTACCCGCTCTTCGGCGGCCTCGGAATCCAGTTCGCCTGAAAGAATGTCAAGGGCTGACTCTGCGGAATTTTCTGGGCAGAATCCCGACAGCGTTGCCGCTGGGCGCGTCGGCGTTGCGCACACGAAGTAATTGGCCAAGGTTATCGCATCCCTGCCGTTCTCATCCCACGCCACCACGGCATCAACCTTGCCCGCCGGAAGCAGATCCGAGGTAATTGTAGTCAGGCGTTCGGTGACGACCTCCGCGTCAATAGCCTTGGCTTGCAGCACGTCCACAATGGTGGTGGCTGCCGCCAAGGCCGTGGGATTTTGAGGATCCACACCGATGCGCACGGGCTTGCGTCCCGCCCGCTCCCGCAGTGGGGCAAGTTCCGCGTTACTGTCAAAGGGGTTGTTCCCAGGCTCCAGCTCTGAGGCACGGCCAGTGGCCAAGCGGGCTATCTGGTCGGTATCGAGAAGCGAAGCCAATGCGCGGCGCTGGGGCTGCTCGTTGAGAGCGCCCTCCGCAGCGGACATTTCCAAGCGGAGCTGGCGTTGCCGTGTCACCACACCGGTATTGACATTGCTGAGCAGGCTCAGGCTCTCCAGGGTGGTCTGTTGCGGGGTGAAATCAGCAAAACCGATCTGCCGCGAGCGCAACATATTCACCGCTTGCGCGGTATCGCGAACCGCGCGCAGCTGGATGACGTCGATGTTCGCGGGATCTTCTCCCCAGAAACGGTCATTGCGATTAAGCGTGATGATTCCTCGCCCGCGGTCCATGCTTTCCACGAGGTAGCGCCCAGCAGAGGCGGGGATCCCGTCGGCCAGCACTGAGGCGAAATCCCTGTCTTCTAGAAGGTGGGAGGGCAAAAGATGGGCAAAAAGTTTGTGCCAGTCTTCGACGCGGTGGTCGAAGTCCACGGTCACCACCCGCCCATTGCCGGAGGTCCGCACAGCCGAGATCGCCCGATAGCCAGAAACATTCTTAGCCCCCGGGGTGCGAGTTATCTGGGACCACAAATAGTTAAAGTCGGAACCACTGATCGGCGTGCCATCAGACCATTGGGATGGCGCGGCGATGGTATAGCGCACACGCATCGCAACGCCTTCGGGGGCTTCGATCTCCTCGGCAGATTCCAGGACATCCGTGTCCATCTCGGTGCCGTGGAACGCAGAGGGCAGCACTAGCTCCGCAATCTGGTTGACCAGCTCAGAATTATTTGCCACGAGGTGCGGGTTGAGGCCGCCGCGCAGCGGGTCAACCCCGATGGCCACGGTGCTGCGCTTCGGCAGAAGGTCCTCTTCGGGCGCTGCCTCAGGTGGCGGGGCGGTGGTGCTGGAATTCGTTGGAGTGGCGCTGCGATCATCCTCGTCCACCACCGGCGGCGGGCCAGGGTTAGCCTGGCAGGCCGTCAGCAGGGCGGCTGCGAGGATAACGCCGAGCCGAGGCAGGAAACGGTCCACTCCACACAACCTCAAATTCCGGAAAGTACTTCTTTACCACCCTGGGGCGGCGCTTGACGACGCCCCACGCATCCCCAGTGGTTACTTGTTGAGCTGCTTAGCGCGGGCGGCCGCACGCTTGCGTTCGGTGGAGGACAGCTCGACCTTGCGCACGCGCAGGACGTTCGGGCCGACCTCGACGCACTCGTCGGTGCCACAGAACTCCAGCGCCTCTTCCAGGGACAGGGTCCGAGCCTTGGCGAGGGTGACGGTGGCATCCGCGGTAGCGGAGCGCATGTTGGTCAGCTTCTTTTCCTTGGTGATGTTGATATCCATATCCTCATCACGGTTATTGGCGCCGACAACCATGCCTTCGTAGGCCTCCATGCCCGGCTCCACGAAGAAGTCACCACGGTCCGCCAACTGCTGCAGAGCGTAGGCGGTGATCTGGCCGGAACGGTCGGCCACCAGCGAGCCCGTCGGGCGTGCCTTGATATCGCCAGCCCAAACATCGAGACCATCGGAGATGGAGTTGGCGATACCAGAGCCGCGAGTCTCCGTCATGAACTGAGTGCGGAAGCCGATAAGGCCGCGGGCGGGGACGCGGAAAACCATGCGGACCCAGTCGCCCTCGCGGACATCCATGGACTGCATTTGGCCCTTGCGGGTGGCCAGCAACTGGGTAATAGCGCCCTGGTGCTCGGAGGGGGAATCGATGGTGAGCATCTCGTACGGCTCCATCGTCTTTCCGTCGATGACCTGGGTGACCACCTGCGGCTTGCCGACGGTCAACTCGAAACCCTCACGGCGCATGTTCTCGATGAGCACGGACAAGGCCATCTCGCCGCGGCCCTGAACCTCCCAAGCATCCGGGCGCTCTGTCGGCAGCACCTTGAGGGAGACGTTACCGATGAGCTCCTGGTCCAAGCGAGCCTTGACCATGCGGGCAGTGAGCTTATCGCCGCCGCCCTGGCCTGCCATCGGGGAGGTGTTGACGCCGATGGTCATGGAAATAGCCGGCTCGTCGACCTTGATGCGCGGCAGCGGCTCCGGGTTCTCCACGTCCGCGATGGTGTCACCGATCATGATGTCGGAGATACCGGAGATAGCCACGATGTCACCCGCGATGGCCTCGGTATCCGGCTGGCGCTGGAAGCCAACGGTGCGCAGGAGCTCTGCCACCTTGACGGTCTTGGTGTGCATCTCCCCTTCCTCGTCGTAGTGCATCCAGGCCACCTGCTGGCCCTTCTTGATGGTGCCAGAGTAGATGCGCAGCAGGGCGATACGGCCGAGGAAGTCATCGGAGTCCAGATTGGTCACGTGCGCCTGCAGCGGGGCGTCGACCTTGGCGGAGGGCTCAGGGAGGACGTCATAGATGACGTCGAAAAGCGCCTGCAGATCATCAGCGTTCGGGACGTTGCCGTTGCCCGGGTTTTCGGTTGAGGCCTTGCCCTCGCGGCCGGAGGTGTAGAGGACCGGGAGATCCAGCAGCTCCTCAGCGGCCGCAGCAGCTTCCTCATCCTCGAGGCCGGCGGCGATTTCTAGCAGGAGATCTTGCGCTTCGGTGACGACCTCATCGATGCGGGCATCCGGGCGGTCGGTCTTGTTGACGCAAATGATGACCGGCAGCTTCGCCTCCAGAGCCTTGGTGAGCACGAAGCGGGTCTGCGGGAGGGGGCCTTCGGAGGCGTCGACAAGCAGCACAACACCGTCGACCATCGAGATACCGCGCTCCACCTCGCCGCCGAAGTCGGCGTGGCCCGGGGTGTCGATGACGTTGATGATGAGATCCCCGCCGTCCTTGCCCAGGCCCTTGCGGTGGATGGCGGTGTTCTTCGCCAGAATGGTGATGCCGCGCTCGCGCTCCTGATCATTGGAGTCCATGACGCGATCCGAGTGTTCGCCATGGTCGCCGAAAGCGCCGGACTGCTCCAGCATGCCGTTGACGAGGGTGGTTTTACCGTGGTCAACGTGCGCGACGATGGCTACGTTACGGAACTCAGTATTACTCACGTGTGGGGTGCTCCTTAAAGCATGATGCGTTAGCGATGTGAACGGCCCTTAAATATACTCTCTAGCTCTTTGATGTGCAGCATCGCGCGTGATCCCGCAGAGCGCTACGAGATGTAACGAATTGATATCAACAGCCGACATACCGCACAGTAGACCTCTATTGAGAGTTGACTACATCAAAAAAGTGAATATTGTGGCTGCAGATACTATTGTGACGCATGTGATTTAGTTTCTGCCGTCACGCCCCCACCCACACACAAGGATTTTCCATGGCCTTTTCCGAACAGCACTCTTCCCGCTCCGCCCGTCGTGGCGTCGCCGGACTCACTGCTGCCGTGATGATGGGCCTACTCAGCATCACGCCCGCAAACGCCGGCGCCCCCGACCTCTCCTCGCTCGTGAATATCCCACAGAGCAGCAACCCGTTGGACAGCCTCGGCCGTCCCACCCCGGAGACGCAGGAGCGCGTTCGTGCTTTCGCGGCACAGCCATGGATCCCGCAGGAAGCCCGCAGCGCCATCCTCACCGCCCTTAATTTCACCGCCGGTGAAGGCGGCGAAGGCGGCGTTGCCATGCCGGAGGGAAATAACCCCGGCTTCCGCCAGTTCTACTGGCCCACGGTCTCCGCGCAGTGCATCGGCGGGCAGGGCGATTCGGTGGGTTCCGCCATCGCTGTGCCTGGCCCGACCGATATGCCGGCCCCAGGTGCAGGTGAAGGCGAAACCGTCTTCCTCTTCACCGCGCTGGGCACCCCGACCGCCGCGGAAGAGCAGGGCGCCATGCGCGTTCAGTGGTTCAACCTGGACACCTTCCAGTTTGGCACCACTCCCCTGTTCAACAATGGCATCAACACCGATGGGCCAACCACGGTCTCGGGCCGTGCCACGACTGGCAAGGGTACCGTCGTGGCAGTCCTCTCCGGTGCGGTCAACACTGCTGAATCCTCGTGTTCCTTCCCACCTACCGCGGCTTACCTCGAGGTGAACTAATGAGCACAGACCTGCACCCAGTCAAGCAAGAAACCTTTAATACCACCGACAACATCAACGTCGACCCGAAAGGTTTCGAGCGCGAGGTAGACACCTACCGGGTCACCGACTTTGGCCTCTACATGGCCCGCGGCGCTAATCACCCGCGCTTCGGCTACCTCGAGTCTTGGCTGCTGCCGGACCTTGGCTTGCGCGCCAACATCTTCCACTTCCGCGAGGGCGTCGATGTGCACCAGGACTTCTACATCGACGTTGCCGATATCGATATTGACGGGGACGTGTGGACCACCCGCGATCTCTACGTCGACTTGGTCTCCACCTCTGGCGAGCCAGTCGATGTACTCGATATTGACGAGCTAGCCGCCGCCACCTCCAACGGCCTCATCAGTGCCGAGGAGGCCGAGCGCGCCATGGAGCGGACCCTGACCGCCGTCGAAGGCATCACGCGCTACGGCGATGACGCCATGAATTGGTTGCGCACGCTGGGAATGGACCTTACTTGGGCAGAAAATGTGGAGCTCGTTCCCGCCGAGTAACCTAGGGTGAGTACTTCTCCCCCACCTTAAAAGGATGTGAGCCATGGCCGGTGGTCTCTTTGCCCTGCTTGACGACGTCGCCCTGATCGCCCGCTCCGCTGCCTCCAGCGTCGACGACGTGGCAGCATTGGCCGGAAAGACTTCGGTGAAAGCCGCCGGGGTCGTTGTCGACGACGCCGCTGTCACGCCCCAATATGTCCAGGGCGTCAAGCCGCAGCGTGAGCTGCCCATAATTTGGCGCATCACCAAGGGCTCGCTCATCAACAAGCTCGTCATCATCCTGCCGATTGCGCTCATCCTTTCGTGGATCGCGCCGTGGGCGCTCACCCCTATCCTCATGTGCGGTGGTGCTTACCTGTGCTTCGAGGGCGCAGAAAAGATTTTCCACTCTGTTTTCCACCGCGGGGAAAAAGACGATAAGCCCGCCGAAGAAAGAGGGCCCGACGCCGAAGACTCCCTGGTGAAATCCGCTATCACCACCGACCTCATCCTCTCCGCCGAGATCATGGTGATCTCCCTCAACGAGGTCATTGATCAGCCCTTCTGGCTGCGCCTCGGCGCCTTGGTCACCGTTGGTGTCCTCCTCACGTTGGGCGTCTATGGCGCCGTCGGGCTGCTAGTCAAGATGGATGACATCGGCGTCGCCCTGCTCAAGCGTCACGATGGTGACTCCGCCCTGGGCACCGCCTTGGTGAAGGGCATGCCGATTGTGCTCAAGATCATCGGCATCATCGGCACCGCCGCCATGCTGTGGGTCGGCGGCCACATTGTGGTCAAGGGTCTGAGCGAATTCGGCGCCGAACAGCCTTATGGCTTTATCCACCACGTGACCGAGAGCATCAACAACGGTGCCCTCGCCTGGTTGGCGGACACCGGCTTGTCGATGTTGTGCGGCTTTATTCTGGGCGCCGTTATCGTCACCATCATCATGGCGGTCAAGGCCACCGCCGAGCGCGTGAAATAGACCTTAGATAAACAGCGCGAGGGAGACGGCCATGACCGCCATCCCGGCGATCAGTCCGTAGATGGCACAGTGATGTTCTCCGGTCTCCTCCGCCGTGGGCAAAAGCTCATCCAAGGAGATGAACACCATGATGCCGGCGATGACGGCGAAGCTGATGCCGAAAGTCATCGGCCCGATAAAAGGCATCAGCAGCGCTGAAGCCAATGAGAGCGCCGAGGGGCTCGGCCAAGCCAGATAGCGTGGCCCACCAGAAGGCTTTCTTGCGTGAGCCCGTTGCACTGCGCAAAGGTACCGCTACCGCAATGCCCTCGGGGATGTTGTGAATGGCAATAGCCACGGCAACGGGGATAGCGATCTCCGGGGCTTCCAGGCCCGAGAGAGACGTGGCAAAGCCTTCCGGGAAGTTGTGGATGGCCAGCGCGAAGGCGGTAAAGATGCCGGTCTTCATCAGCCGTTTGCGCCGCGCGTCCTCCTCGGTGGTGGCCGGCTCGTGCGGGTTAATCTCCTCGGGCACAAGGCGGTCAATGATGGCAATGATCGCAATACCCGCGAAGAATGCCGCCATCATCGTCCAGGTGGCGCGCGCCTCGTCCCCGAGGGTGCTTTCTAGCTTCTTCAGGGCCTACGGCAGGATTTCCATGAAGGAGACGTAGAGCATTACGCCCGCAGACAGCCCCAAAGCAGTGGCCATGAACTTCGGGCCTGGCTCCCGCTTTCCGACGGCCAGGGCGCCTCCGATGGACGTCGACAAGCCCGACAGCAGCACAAGGCTGAAAGCGAAGGCAATGGTAGCTAAGTCCATAGTGGGAAACTATAGCGTGTCTAACCCGGCCTCTGCGTAAGCTTGGAAGGAGTCCATCGCTTCCCATCTGACTCACGAGGTGACTGTCGCAACCATGGTGCTGTATCCGCTGGCTCCGTCCTATTTTGGTGTCGAGCACGTCGCGATTCTTGAGCACGTCAACTTTTCCACCGCACTGAGCATTCCGGGGTTGGCGCAACAGCCTACGCTCGTCGACGTTTCCTTGCTCCCCGACCCCACTACGGGTGGCTGGCGCGTGCGCTCGGATTTCGGTTTTCTCGGTGCGCTCGATGACGAAGAGTCCGCTGAGTATCCAGCGCTGAACCGGCTGCGCACAGCGGCGATGACTCCAGCAACACATGCGACCGTCGAGATCGTGGACGCTGAGGTGGAGGTGGCCGTTGCTCTGGGGCTCGACCCGTGGATGATTCCCGCGAACAATCAGCCAGCGGGTACTGCCCTGCTCAGCGGTGGGCACGGCGCTCTCGTTCGTGTCGCGGAGGGAGAGCTCACTACACATCAGCTGCGCGAGATGGGAACCGAACAGCTCTTCGTGACGCTTGCGCTTCTCGACGACACCGTCCTCGCCACCCACGACAACCTCGTCCTCGGCCCGTGCGGGGAGCTCTCCGATACCCCGGCGCTGGCCACCGCATTCGCGGCCGCCTCCCAATCAGGTGCTTCCCTGGCCGCTCGGGCTTATGCTGCCGCGGGGCGCATCGCAGTGGACCTTCCCCTCGCCCCCGAAGACGCTGCTGCCCCGGCTCAGTCTGCCGAGCTCTTCGCACCTGTGGTCCCGCCGCTGCCGCTCGACCCAAACAATCCCGCCATCCCGCCGGCACTCGACCCTGATGCCGACTGGGAGTTCACCACGCCTGCGGATCCCCTTGCCTCACCACTGCCCACCGGCTCGCGTACCTTCACGTCCCCTAAAGACACCTTTTAACTGGCACCTTATGCGCTTACACTAATTCATTGACCTGGGATTTCTCTGAAACCCGCCCGCAAATGGTGCCTTTACTTTGGTGCTCTTTCCCTTGGCCCACACACGAAGCGCTTACCTTCGACCAGGCGGGTCGCGCCGGTGGCATCGAGGTGCTCCAACAGTGGGATGGCAACCCGGCGCGTCGTGGCCAGGGCCTGACGTGCCGCCGAGAGGGTGAAGGGCTGTTCCAATTGTGCCACCACATCGAAAGCCGCACGCGGAGCTGAAGGCAGAAGCACAACGCCCTTGGCCAGGCGGAGCAGGCGCCCGGCGCGCTCGGCGGCGGCGAGCTCCTTGGGGCCCAGTCCCCATTCCTTGAGGTCAGCAGCCTCCGGGGCAGCGAAGGGCTCAGCGCGCAGGCGTTGCTCGAGCTCAGCTACTGCCTTCTCTGCAGGGCCAAGGTCGACGGTCTTGCCGGGAACGCGCAGCACACCATCTACTGATTCGAGCTTGGCTGCCGCTACCGCCAACCCCAGCAGGGCCGGCTCCGACAGGTTCAGGGTGTCCATGGCCGCTGCCTTCGTCAGCCCCGGGGACAGCGGGTTCGCCGCAGCATGTGCTTCCACTGCCTCAACGAGGGCATTCTTCCACGCGGTTACCTGGCGGGCGGCAATCCACCACTCGCGGAAAACAATGACCCCTGCCGGCTTTTCCTCCACCGAAAAGCCATCGCGCAGGAGGTCGTCGCGCGAAGCGTAGCCGCAGCGCTTGAGCCACTCGGACGGGTTGGTCGGCTCTAAGGCTTCTAGCTCAGCTGCGCGCTTCTTCGCAGCACCGCGCCTACTCAGCGCGGCCGGGTGCATGTCCACGACTTCGAAGCCTGCCGCTACATGTCGCCCGCCGGGGCTGCGCACCACGAACCTATCAAGCAGCGTGAGAGATAGCGGGCTTTCCAGTGTCAACCTCGCGAACTCACCTCCTAATGGCCGCAGACGGGCACCAACGCCCGCGGTGCCGATATGCACCACGAGGTTCTGGGGAAGCTCAGCCATCTCAGTACCAAAGGTGCGGCGAATATCCACGGTTTCGAGCGCCCGCCAGCCCCCAGGGCTCAGCAGTGCATCCCCGCGATGAACCTGGTCGGCGGCCACCCCGCGAAGGTTGAGGGCCACGCGCGTGACTGGACCGGCGCTATCCACCGACTTGTTTTCACTGTGCACTCCGCGCACCGTCACGCGTTGCCCATGAAGCTCCAACTCATCCCCCACCGAGACAGTCCCCGCCGCCAGCGTTCCTGTCACCACGGTGCCCGCACCCTTCACGCTAAAGCCGCGATCGACCCACAACCGCACGCGCGCCTGGGGATCAGGCGCGGGCATAGCGGCGAGTACCTGGTCCAACTCAGTGCGTAATGTCCCCACGCCCTCGCCGGTCTTTGCGGAGACGTCGACGATGGGGGCGTCGGCAAGCGCTGTTCCAGCCAGTTCTGCCTTGACCTGCGCGGCTACCTCAGCGCGGCGGGCGGCATCTGCCCTGTCCGCGCGGCTCAGCGCCACCACTCCGTGCTCGATTCCCACGGCGCGCAGGGCATCCCGGTGGTCAGTAGACTGCGCTTGCCAGCCTTCATCGGCCGCCACCACAAAGAGCACCACCGGCGCGGGCCCCACCCCGGCCAGCATGTTGCCCAGGAACTTCTCATGCCCCGGCACATCGACAAAAGCCACATCGGCGCCGGAGTCAAGCTTCGTCCACACGAAGCCCAAGTCAATGGTCAGGCCGCGCCGCTTCTCTTCCTCCCAGCGGTCCGGCTCCATCCCCGTCAATGCCTTGACCAGGCTCGACTTGCCGTGGTCGACATGGCCGGCGGTAGCCACAACGTACACCTACATCACCGCCTGAATCGCAGCAATAAGCTCCGCGTCCTGCGACTCCGGCACGCAGCGCACATCCACCAGGCAGCGGCCCTGGTTCACGCGCGCCACCACAGGAGGCTCGCCCAACCGCAGCGGACGGGCCAGCTCTTCTGGCAACGCCACAGCCCAGCCCGGCAGCGGTACCTCGGGCGCCCCGCCGCCACCAACACGCCCGGCATGCTCGACAACCACGCCGCCTACCGCCGCAGCGACCTTCTCGGTGCGCTCGCGATGGCGCTGAGCGTCGATGTGCAGCGCATTCTGCACGGCATTGGAAGGAGCGGCAAGGGAGGCCTCAAGGGCGTTGAGCCGCAGCTTATCGATGCGCACCGCCCTCGCCAGCGGATGTTTCTTACACGCGGCGATCGCTTCCTTCTTTCCCACAAGCACCCCGGCTTGCGGTCCGCCGAGAAGCTTATCCCCCGAAAAGAGCACCACGTCTGCGCCATCTCGAAGAGCCACGCTGGCCGAGGGTTCCTCAGGCAGCACCGCATCGGGAGCGAGCAACCCGGATCCGATATCCACGATGAGTGGCACATCCGTAAGCGCACGCAACTCAGCAACCGGCACAGAAGACGTGAAGCCACTGATCACAAAGTTGGAGGGATGCACCTTGAGTATCGCCCCGGTGTTCTCCCCCAAGGCCCGCTCATAGTCCGCCAGGTGAGTTCGGTTCGTCGCGCCCACCTCACGCAAGCGGGTGGCTGTGGACTCGATGAGCTCCGGCAGACGGAAGCCCGCACCAATCTCAATAAGTTCGCCACGGGAAATGATGACCTCCTCGCCAGGGGCCAAGGCGGCGGTCGCCAGCAGCAGCGCGGATGCTCCATTGTTAACCACCAGCGCATCCTCCGCGCCGGGACAGGCGGCCAGGACAGCCTCGACCGCGCCGCGTCCCCTATCCCGCGAGCGCTGACCGCTGTCTAAGTCCATCTCAACGTCCGTATAGCCGGCTGCTGCCACCAGTGCATCCACCGCGGCTGGTGGCAATGGCGCCCTACCCAAGTTCGTGTGGATGATCACACCGGTGGCATTGATGACGCGGCGCAAGGAATAGGGCTGTGCGCTTTCGAGTCTGTCGGCCAGCTCCTGCTGAAAACGGGTGGGGTCGAGGGATCCGGAGCGGGCGTCGGCAAGCACGGCGTCGATGATCGCGCGCACCTTATGGGGTGCACTGCGCTCCTGCGCAGTGCGCACTGCCGGGTACTGGAGGATCTCATCCATCTTCGGGATGAAGCGGCGGGGGTCAGTCATCAAAGTTCCTCCTAGCTGCGCTCATGGCGGAGACGGACAGGAATCGAACCTGCCAGACCGAGATACTCGGCCTCACCGGTTTTGAAGACCGGGGCGCCCACCAGGACACGTACGCCTCCGTCTGCTCACCTTACACGGGGCTAAAGTAGTACTTATGACTGACATTAAACTTACGTCCTTTGCCGCCGGTGGCGGTTGTGCTTGCAAGATTCCCCCGGGTGAGCTCGAATCTGCTGTGGCGGGCCTGGTAGGCACCGCGGACCCCAACGTGCTGGTGGGGCTTGACGACGGCGACGATGCCGCCGCCGTACGCATCCAGGACGGCCTGGCGGTCATCTCCACCGCGGACTTCTTCACCCCGATGCTCAACGACCCCTATGACTGGGGCCGGGTAGCGGCCGCCAATGCGCTTTCCGACGTCTACGCCATGGGCGGCACGCCCATCACCGCCATCAACCTCGTGGGCTGGCCGCGCGAAAAGCTCAGCCTCGATATATTGCGCGAGGTCCTGCGCGGTGGCATGGATGTGGCCAGCCAAGCAGGGATCTCGATTACTGGCGGGCACTCCATCACCGCCCCGGAGCCCACCTATGGTTTGGCTGCCACGGGCACCGTCCACCCCGACAAGATTATGCGCAATGACGCCGCCGAGGCTGGTCTTCCCATCACGCTGACCAAGCCGATTGGTGTGGGCATCCTCAACAATAAGCACAAGGCCACCGGTGAGGTTTCTCAGGCCGCGGTAGATTCCATGACCACGCTCAACCGCGATGCAGCTGCGGCAGCGGTGGAGGCAGGAGTGCGTGCAGCAACCGACGTCACCGGGTTTGGTCTTTTGGGCCACCTCTACAAGATGTGCCGTGCCTCCGGTATCGGCGCCGAGCTCGACTTCTCCGCTGTTCCTGCGGTGAACGGCGCCAAGGAAGCCCTGGCGGAGGGCTTCATCCCGGGCGGCTCGCGCCGCAATCTAGATTGGGTCCGCCCCCACCTCGATTCGGACTTGAGCGAAGAGGACCTGGGCTTCCTCGCCGATGCCCAAACCTCCGGTGGCCTCCTCCTCATCGGCGAGGTACCCGGCTACCCAGTTATCGGGCGGACCGTGCCGGGTGAGGCGCGGATTTCTATCTCTGCTTAGGAACGCGCGCTCAGAATGCGCGCGACGCCATCGACTCCGGCATGCGTGAGGTGATTGGACAAATTGTGTGTCACGGACTTCTCGCTGATGCCGGATACCCAGCGAATAGAGTCCGGAGCACACATGTTGTGGTCGATGGAAGCGCGGCGGAGGTCAACGTAATTGGCACCAGCAGCGGAGGCCGCAGTGCGCATCGCGGAGTTAATGGTGTCCTCTCCCAAACGAACCAAGCCCAGCACATCCATGTTGAAACCCACCTCGCTGCTGGTACCAGAGCGCACGGGGCACATCGCGCCATTAGCGGCAGAGATAGCTGGGTACCCCACAAACGTGATGGTGGCATGCGGCGCAGCCTGACGGATGCGATTCGTGTTATTCACCATGGCCTGCCGGTAGGAATCATTATTAAATTGCGAGACAGCAATGTCCTGCAGATTATTGGCGCCGAATTGCACAAAGACATTCTTGGTATCGGCAGTGAGGTGTTTATTGGCAATGGCACCAACGACCTGCTGATCAAAGTCCTTCCGGAAGGAGCCCCCGCTAGCCTTGGCGGCCGAACAGGCATAGTTCGCCACCGAGCGCCCCGTGATCTTGCCGTACTCCGCGGCCACTGTCTTCTTTCCTTGCGGGCAGCCTTGTGGTGATGGAGCGCCTGCTTCCGAGCCGCTGCCCTCGATGCTGCTGAGGCCCGCACGCACAAGATCGGACCGCACGCCAGCCACCTGCTTGTAGCCGGGGTTAGCAAAGAAAGAATCACCGAAGAACACGGCGTCGGCGCCGCGGTGCGGGTCTGCGGAGGCCGTAGCGGTAGAGAAGGTCACGGCACTGCAGGCCAAAGCGGTTGCGGAAAGAGCAACGGAAAAACGCTTGATGCGCTGGGAGAAGGAGAGAGACATGATTCCTTAACAGAACGATTAGGGAGAACGAGAGAATGTTTACCTCGTTCTACTCAATCACATTGGTCTATCTCTTTGCTAACCCTTTGCCATTCTTGCAATTCTTTCCCGTCACAAAATGAGGGTTCTTATCCGCCCGTCACGACGGAAGTGCCGTAGTCACCCCGCGCTTCAGCACGCCGCTTCTGTGGAGCAATCGTGGTGGCTGGGTCCTTCACCGCTTCCAGTCCCGCGTTGAGCACACCAAAGCGGGTGCACGCAGATCCCGCCATGAGCGCAAGGCCGGACAATACCGACACGGTGCGTGACTTGGTCGCCGCAGCTACGGCCGTTCCCACACCACCGGAGGCGATGAGCCATTCAGAAGCCTTCATGAGCTTTCCCGGCAATCCCTCATGCAGCGGCCGCCTGGGTTCCGGTTCCATGTGATTTTCCATGATCCGCGTCGCGACTAGGTCACTCACTGCAGCCGTGATGCCCAGGGCGCGTGCAGGCCCAGCGTTCTTCACCGGGGTAAAGGCCATGGCGGCACCCGCCGCCGCGGCCGACGCCGAGGAAACAAAGACATAGGGCAAGTGCTTCTTCGCATCGTTCCATGTCGGGTTAGAGGTATTAGCCAACAGCACCGCTGTATAGCCAGCGAGTGGTCCGCCGAGAACTCCCGCAACGGCCCCCGCTGGGCCGGCTGCCTTATCAAGGGATCGGCGAAGCGGTTTCGGCAGCACACCGCCGACCAGCTCATCAGCCTCGACGACTGCAGGCAGCGACGCGGCAGAAGCAAAGCTGCCCAAAATCCACGAGCCGATGGACATCGGAGAGGTCACCTTGAAAACGCGGAACATGTTGAGCAGACGCTCTGGGCGCCCAAGGTCGAGGATCAGAAAGACAGAGCCCACCGAGGCCGCAGAGAACGCCGTCAATCGGGTAGAACGTTTGAGAGGCGCGTTACCCGTAGCCTGCGCGCCAGCGGCGAGTAATGCCGAGCCTCCCGAAAGTCCACCGAGGAACAGATAGCCACCAATTGGCCACTCCCACGGCGGGGCCTTGACTACGGGCTTGCCGTAATACGAGGAGAACTCGAAGTCCTCCGCCATGCGCGCTTCTTTGGACCCATCCTGTGCGCCGGCGCCGACTCGTCCACGCCGGCGCTTCTTGCCACCGCCGCGACGACGCCTAGGCTCCTGCGGCGGGCGGTACTCATCAAATTCGCTCACTTGCGGCCTCCCAACATGAATGCCCCGGCCACGGCTAACGCCATGCCGCCAATTGCCTTCGCGGCAGTCTTATACATCTGCGGCAGATCCGCCGTGGGCACGCGCGGATCCGGCGGCAAACCATAGACCTCTGGTGAATCGAGGAGCAGGAATATGGACCCGGTCCCTCCAACTCCATCCTGGGAATTGGCGCCATAGAGACGGGCCTCGGTCAGCCCCTGCTCATGGAGGGCGCGCACGCGCTCTTGCGCTGCCGCGAGCATCTCCTCGTAAGGGCCAAACTGGATAGAATCCGTCGGGCAGGTCTTAGCGCAAGCAGGCTGTTCACCAATCTTGAGCCGGTCATAACACATGGTGCACTTCTGAGCTACACCCAAATTTTTGATCGGCATGGCCTGTCCCGGCGTATGGTCTGGACCTTGCGGCTTAAGCTGCTTCAGCTTTGCCAGCACGTTCACACCCGCGTGGTCAGGCACCTCGTAATCCACGGTGGCGGTCTTGTCCGCCTTCAGCGTCACGCCGCCGTCATCGCGGCGCTCAATGACGCCGAAAGGACACCCAGCAACGCAGGTCCCGCAGCCATTGCACACATCATCTTGCACCACAACGGTGCCGAATTCGGAACGAAAGAGCGCGCCCGTCGGGCACACGTCCAAGCATCCAGCATTGGTGCAGTGCTTGCACACATCGGAGGACATGAGCCAGCGAAAATCATCGGTATCTGGGATGACGCTTGGCGCGGAGACTGTGGGCAGACCCAGTGAGACGAGCTTGCGCCCATCCTCGCGCGCCTGCTCAATACGCTCATTGCTTTGCTCAATGAAGGTCACGTGCCGCCAGGTATTGGCACCCAGCGAGACTGTGTTGTCATAGGAATTGCCGGTGACCGCATAGCCTTCCACCGGGTTGCGGTTCCATTCTTTACAGGCCACCTCGCAAGCCTTGCAGCCGATGCATACCGAGGTATCGGTAAAGAACGCCATGCGCTGATAGGACTCATAGCCGTGTTTATCAGCCTTTTCGGTGAAAAGATTAGCCATTAGTCCTCCTTAGCCTTCTTTGCCTTCATAGTCCGCCACATTGCCTGCGGTGGCGTCATCGCCGGTGTTCTCCTCAGAAGCATCGCTCTTCGTGCTAAAAGCATCTGAGACGTCCAGGATCCGGTTGCCCGAGTCAACGGTAAGGTGCGCCCGCTCTTGGTACTCGCGCAAGAGTTGCACTCGTGCCTCGCCCCGCGGGCGCCGGCCCGGCTGAATATCGCAGGCGCCCACCTTTGAGTTCTGGATAAACACGTTCGGCTCCAAGGTCAGGCCCAACAGATCGTTGGCACCATCGCCGGCCACCTCGGTGGTCTCTGATTCTCCGTAGTGGAAGGGCAGGCCAATCTGGTGGAAGTCCTCACCATTGATGGTGAGCATCTCCATGCGGTCCGTCACCAAAACCTGCGCCTCTATGACACCACGCGGCGACACAATAGTGGCCCACTCGCCGTTGACAAGTCCACGCTTGGCGGCCAGTTCCTTGTCCACCTCGCAGAACAAGCCCGGCTGCAGCTCCGCCAAGTAAGGCAAGCGGCGCGACATCGCACCGGAGGTGTACATCTCCGTCAGACGGTAGGTCGAGAAGACAAACGGGAAGACCTCAGCACCGCGCTCCCCTGGCTCGGGGCGGGAAAGGTTATCCGCGCGCTTGATAGTCAACCGCGTCGGCGATTGCTGCTGCTTGTACAGCGCATTCTGCACCGGCGATTCCTGCGGCTCGTAGTGAGTCGGCAGCGGGCCGTCGGACAGCCCCTTCGGGGCAAACAGCCAACCTAGGCCGTCGGCCTGCATGATGAAGGGATCATCGCCGTCGAGGGCGTCGGGGCCGACGGCGTCGACAGGCGCAACATAGTCTGGGCGCTTCGTCACCGGGAAGTCCGGGACGTCGTCACCAACCCACTTGCCCTGGTCCTCATCCCACCAGATGTACTTCTTGCGCTCCGACCATGGAGTGCCATCCGGCTTGGCGGAGGCGCGATTGTACAGGATGCGTCGGTTAGCCGGCCATACCCAACCCCACTCGAGTGCTACTTCGTTCTGCTCAGAGCCCGGGACCTTCTTCGCGGCGTGGTTGATGCCGTCCTTATACACGCCGGTGTAAATCCAGCAGCCGCCGGAGGTAGAACCGTCGGCGCGCATCTCGGTGAAACTCGGCAACAATTGGCCCTTCTTTGGCCCATCGAGGTAGTAGCCGTTGATCTCACGCAAAATCTCATCTGAGCTGGGATCCCCGTGTTCATCCTCGGTGTAATCCCACGTCACGGACTTAATCGGCAGGTCGCGCGGGTCGGTCGAATCCGCCAAGCGCTCCCTAATCTTCTTGCCCAAGTGGTAGAAGAACCACGCCTCGCTGCGGGCCTGGCCCGGCGGCGGAGTCGCCTGGAAGCGCCATTGCACCATGCGTTGGGTCTGGGTAAATGTTCCGGACTTCTCCACGTGCGTTGCCGCAGGCATGAGGAATACCTCGGTAGCGATCTCCTCGGTCTTGAGCTCGCCGTTCTTGACTTCCGGCGAATCCTTCCAGAAGCTTGCCGTTTCAATCTCTTGGAAATCGCGGACAACCAACCACTTCAGCGCGGCCAGTCCGCGGCGCTGCATACCACCGTTGGACTGCGCCACCGCTGGGTTCTGACCGAAGACAAAGTAGCCCTCCACTTCCTTGCGCAGCATGGCCAGCAATGTCTCATAGGTTGAGTGCGCGCCGGACAGGCGCGGCATAAGGTCAAAGCCCCAATTATTGTCCTTGGTAGCGGCGTCGCCCCAATAGGACTTCATGAGCGAGACCGCGTAGTTCTCACCCAACTGCCAGAAGCCCTTCTGGTCTTCCTGCCGGAAGGAATCCAGGTAATCCGCCCAGGTCTCCTGATCCACGTGTGGCATGGGCAGGTAGCCCGGAAGCGAGTTGAAGAGAGTCGGAATATCAGTCGAGCCTTGAATCGAGGCATGCCCGCGCAAGGCCATGATGCCCGAGCCAGGGCGGCCCACATTGCCCATGAGCAGCTGCAGAATCGCCGCGGTTCGGATGAACTGTGCGCCCAGGGTGTGCTGGGTAAAGCCCAGCGCGTAGGCGAAGCACGTGGTGCGCTCCGGGGTGGAGTTCTGCGCAATCGAGTCTGCCAAGTAGTAGAAGTCCTCCGGCGCAATGCCACAGGTCTCCTCCACCATCTCCGGGGTGTAGCGCGAGTAGTGGCGTTTGAGGATCTGGAAGACCGTGTTTGGATCCTCCAGCGTCATGTCCTTCTCCACGTTCCACGAGGAGCCCTCAGGCTTTTTCACGTACTGCCACGAGTCCGTGACGTACTTGCCCTTCTTCGCGTCGTACCCGGAGAACAGGCCTTCCAGGTCCTCGGTGTCTTGGAAATCCGGCGAGATGATCGACGCCGCGTTGGTGTAATTCACCACGTAATCGTGGAAATACAGGTCATTATCCAGAACGTACTTGATAATGGCGCCGAGCAGCACCACGTCCGTGCCACCGCGAATGCCGATGTGGCGGTTCGCAAAGGCAGACGTACGCGTGTAGCGCGGATCCACGTGGATAATGCGCGCACCACGCTTCTTGGCTTCGACGACCCACTGGAAACCCACGGGGTGGCATTCGGCCATATTAGAACCCTCGATGACGATGCAATCCGCATTCGCCATATCCTGCAGCGGTTGGGTCGCGCCGCCGCGGCCAAACGATGTTCCTAGACTAGGAACAGTGGCGGAGTGTCATATGCGCGCCTGGTTCTCTACCTGAATAGCACCAGTCGCGGTAAACAGTTTCTTAATGAGGTAGTTCTCCTCATTATCTAGCGTCGCGCCACCCAGACCGGCGATGCCCATGGTGCGGTTGAGACGACGCCCGTGCTTATCGACGCCCTCCCAATGCCTCGCGCGTGCCTCCACAAAACGGTCCGCGATCATATCCATCGCGGTTTCTTCGTCGAGCTCCTGCCATTCAGTGGCATAGGGCGCTCGGTACTTGATCGTGGTGATGCGGGTCGAGGAGTTAATGAGTTGCTCAGAAGCAGAGCCCTTGGGGCAGAGGCGGCCGCGGGAGATCGGGGAATCCGGATCGCCCTCGATTTGGATGACCTTGTCATCCTTCACGTAGACGCGCTGGGAGCAGCCCACTGCGCAGTAGGGGCAGACCGACTGCACGACGCGATCCGCATCGACGGTGCGTCCCTGCAGGTCCTCACTCTTAGCTGACTGCGTAGACAGGTCGCGGCCGAAGGCATCCTTGTTGCGGATTTGGCGTACGACGGGCCAGTTCAGTGGGCTAAAACGTGACATGCCTTAAACCTACTGCTTCGCCACCATGTTTTCCACCCTGTTCATGACAGCAAAAATTGAAAAGGAACTAAAACGACAGCAGGCCGGAGCTTTGCAGCTCCAGCCGCTTAGCCCTTAACCGAGATTACTTGCGGGTCTCGGTGATGCCGTCGGTATCGATCTGCTCCTTGCGCAGATCCTCGGTGTGGGTCTCGGTGTCCTTGATGGTTTCCTTGGAGAGGTTAACCTTCTCCACCGGGACGGTCTTCTTCTCTACGTTCACACGCTCTTCATGCAGGGTGACGGAGGCTTCTTCTGCTCCGTTATCGCCAATGGTGCCGGTGTAGTTGGCAGCGTCAGCCTCAGAAATCGGGGTGCGCTCGACGCGAACCTCTTCGCGCTCGACCGGAACCTCAACAGTCTCAGTATCGGTCACGACGTACTTGCGCAGGCGAGCCTCACCAGTGGCCACGCGCTCCTTGTTGACGTCTAGGCGCTCCTCGGAGCGGATAACTTCACCTTCGTTGTTGGAGACGCCGTTACCGGTAGCAGTAGCGCGGTCAGTGTCAAGACGGTCGGTAGCAGCGGTCTCATCCTTAGCGTGCGCACCTGCTCCAGCGCCGGCAACGCCAGCGCCAGCCACACCAGCACCGGCAGCACCAGCGCGCTCATCACGCTCGTCACGGTAGGTGGTGACATCCTGTGCGTTCTCGAGGTTGTAGTGCTTGAAGATGTCCGCCTGTGCCTCAGGAGTCAGCGGCTTATCGGAGTCAAAGTCCGGTGCGTTCTCGATGCGGTCCTTGGAGAAGGCCAGCTTGAGCTCTTCACCGGTGAAATCGTGACCACGGAGTGGAACCAAGCTGGAGCTCATGCCGAACAGGCCGTGGTTGACCTCAACGAAGGTCGGCTGACCGGACTGCTCGTCGACGAAGACCTCCTTGACAGAGCCCAGCTTGTCGCCGGTCTTGTCGTATGCGGTTGCGTTAAACAGATCCTTGATATTCTTACCCATTATTTCTCTAAACCTTTCTATATTTGGTCTATATGAAACTGGCAAACCACAGCCATCGACACCACCCCCCACATGCCATAAGAAGTGGGGGCGATTTGCTATTTCGTTTGCGCTGTCACCCACCATACGGACAAATAAACAATGCGCCACCGCTGCAGTCCACCCCATTGCCAAAATCGCGCTTTGCCGCAGGTCACATTAGCTATAACGATTAGATTACGAGATCATTTACGCACCTCACAAGCTTACCAGAACGACGAAGCTCTCCCCCTCCCCATACCCAGACCGAAACAAAAGAACATCAACCTGCACCCGCAAACAGCACCCAACGGCAATCCTCTATACAATTCTTTACGTTGCCCACAGGGACAACCAATAAACGGTATCTACCCCCACCCCGTTCGGCGCATTCCTTAATTGGTCTACATTCCCAATCATCACAACTCCACCATTGAGTACCCTGAACATCATGAACCAGACGAAACACTTCGAACTCAAAGTCCCGGGCGGCAAACTACTCGTCGTAGATCTTGATATTGACACCCACAGCACCGTTACCGCAGCCAAGGTCTCCGGCGATTTCTTTCTTGAGCCTGAGGAGGCCTACGAGACACTAGCCCCAGCACTGGTTGGCATCACTACCGCCACAAGTACCGAGGACGTCCAGTCCCGGCTCGATGCCGCGCTTGCGCGAATCGACTCACCCGTGGCTCTCCATGGTTTTGACACCCACCACCTAGCCGTCACAGTTAGACGTGCACTGTCCGGCGGTACCGATTTCACCGACCACAACTGGGAGATCCTGCGCCCAGGAGTTCTCCCAACCCCAGTCAACGTCGCCCTCGATGAGGTCCTCCTCAACGAAGTCGCGGAAGGAAAACGCGGCCCTACGCTCCGCTTCTGGGAGTGGGAAGACCGCGCCGTGGTCTTCGGCTCCTACCAGTCTTATTCCAATGAGTTGGACCAGGAGGGCGTCGACAAGCACAGCATTGTTCCAGTGCGCCGAATCTCCGGTGGTGGCGCAATGTTCATGGAGGGCGGCAACTGCGTAACCTATTCCCTGTACGCCCCAGACTCGCTCGTAGCCGGTTATTCCTACGAGGCTAGCTACGAGTATCTGGACCAATGGGTTCTCGCGGCGCTCGGAAAGCTTGGTGTCAACGCCTGGTACGTGCCGATTAATGACATCACGTCGGACGGCGGAAAGATTGGCGGTGCCGCCCAAAAGCGCCGCAAGAGCGCGGTGCTCCACCATACCACGATGAGCTATGACATCGATGCAGACAAGATGATGGAGGTCTTGCGCATCGGCAAGGTCAAGGTCTCTTCCAAGGGCCTAGCCAGCGCAAAGAAGCGCGTGGACCCGCTGCGCCGCCAAACCGGCGTGCCGCGCGAGGAAATCATCGAGACTATGGCTACCGAGTTTGCCACCCGCTATGGCGCCGTCGACGCCGAGCTTTCCGACGACACACTCGCCGCCGCCCGCCACCTCGTCGACACCAAGTTCCTCAACGACGAGTGGACCAAGCGCATCCCATAATTTGCGGGGGAATTTCTGGGCAGCGTACGGTGTTACATGTTCTAATGAACCGATCGGTATGACTTTACCGAACCAAATGGTCCATTTCTATACAACACTGTCTAGAAGGAAAATCTCGTGTCCGACACTTCCTCCCGCGCATCCTCGCGCACGCTGCCCTCGTGGGCCACCGGCTTTGGCGCCCAGGTCATCGCCGGCCTCATTATCGGCCTTATTCTCGGATTCATCGCTTCCGGCATGGAGTCCTCGTGGCTCTCCGATACCTTGTCCGGCGTCGGCGGCGCGTACGTCCAATTGCTCAAAGTGATGGTCCCGCCGCTCATCTTCGCGGCTGTCGTCACCTCGGTTGCCAACCTGCGCAAGGTGGCTAACGCCGCCTCGCTGGCAATCTCCACTCTTGTATGGTTCGCCATTACGGCCTTCTTCTCCGTCTTGGCTGGCATTCTCGTCGCCCTCGTGATGAAGCCAGGCGTAGGCACGACTGTCGACGCCTCCACCGCCGCCGATCCCTCCAACGTTGGCTCCTGGACCGCATTCCTCCAGCAACTCGTCCCCGCCAACTTCTTTGGACTCAAAGCTTCGCTTAGCGACGGCGAAGTCTCCCTCAGCTTCGGCGCCCTTCAGCTCCTTGTCATTTCCTTGGCCTTGGGCATCGCTGCGGTCAAGGCTGGCAAAGCAGCCGATCCCTTCCTGCGCTTTACCGAGTCCTTCCTCAAGGTTATCCAGGTGGTCCTCTGGTGGATCATTCGCCTCGCCCCGATTGGCACCGCCGCCCTCATCGGCAAAGCCGTGTCCACCTATGGCTGGGATGCGCTGAGCTCCTTAGGCAAGTTCGTCCTCGCGATGTATGTCGGACTCGCCCTTGTCATTGTTGTGGTCTACCCTGCCGTCCTTGCTTTCAACCGCATTCCAATCATCGGCTTCTACAAGCGCGTATGGCCAGTATTCTCCCTCGGCTTCGTCACCCGTTCCTCCATGGGAGTCATGCCGGTTACCCAGCGCTTTACGGAGAGGGCCATGGGTGTGCCTCGCGAATACGCCTCCTTCGCCATCCCGCTCGGCGCTACCACGAAGATGGACGGCTGCGCCTCCGTTTACCCGGCTATCGCCGCCATCTTCATCGCTCAGTTCTACGGAATTGACCTTTCTCCGACCCAATACCTTCTCATCATCTTCGTTTCCGTCATTGGCTCCGCAGCTACTGCCGGCACGACAGGCGCCACCGTCATGTTGACACTGACGCTCTCCACGCTGGGCCTCCCGCTGGCAGGCGTCGGCCTCTTGCTCGCCATCGAGCCCATCATTGATATGGGCCGCACCGCCGTCAATGTCACCGGTCAGGCACTGTGTGCCACGATCGTAGCCAAGCGCGCCGGCATCCAAGACCAAGCAACCTGGGATGCTGCCGAGGGTGGCGTCAATGACATCATGAACGCTGATGAGAACGAACGGGACAGCGTGAACGTTTAGGAACATAAGTGACGTGGAACACACATAGTTTCTGTACGGTGGAAGCTATGTCCACGTCAACCCAAGCACCACCAGACCCCGATTCCACACAACACCGCAGCGCCATCAAGGCCTCCTTCATAGGAACCTTCATCGAATGGTTCGACTATGCGGCCTACATTTATATGTCGGCCATTATCTCCCGAGTCTTCTTTCCGGAGATGGAAGGGCGCCGCGCGCTCATCATGACATTCGCACTCTTTGCGCTTTCCTTCCTCGTCCGCCCGCTCGGCGGAATTGTGTGGGGACACTTTGGTGACAAACACGGACGAATTCAAACCCTGACGGTATCGATCACGATGATGTCGCTGGCGACAGCCGTGATCGGCTTCCTCCCCAGCTACGAAGCAATCGGATTCGCCGCCACCCTGCTACTTCTGCTTTCGCGCATGGTCCAAGGTTTCTCCGCGGCTGGCGAATATGCCGGGGCAGCCACGCACCTCGCAGAAATCGCTCCGACGCATAAGCGGGGTATCTACGCCGCAATCGTGCCTTCCGCCACAGCATCCGGCCTGCTACTGGGCTCCCTCATCGCAGCACTACTCACCGGCGTGCTTGACGACGATGCCCTCATCTCCTGGGGTTGGCGCGTCCCCTTCCTCATCGCACTACCCCTGGGCCTTTACGGCCTGTGGATTCGCCGCAACGCCGATGAGTCTTCCCGCTTTGAGAATCAAGATGACACGGAGGAATCCCCTCTTCGCGAGGTCATCAAATACCCCAAGGCCCTGGCAATCGCCTTCTCGGGCGCAGTTCTCAACGCCATCGGTTTCTATGTCATCCTGACTTACCTGCCGACCTATCTCTCCCAGGAGCTGGGCATGGCGGAAACACCTGCCTTCATTGCGTCATCGGTCGCTTCCGCTTTCTATGTCGGCTTCGCACTTCTCACCGGCCTGCTATCAGACCGCCTGGGTCGCCGCACGACCATGCTGTGTGCTGCACTTTTCATGGGACTCTTCATTGTTCCTGCCTTCATGCTCCTGGACGGCGCTGGGATCCTCCTGGTCATCATCATCCAGGTGTGCCTCGGCGGCGTACTTGCGCTTAACGATGGCGTCCTCCCCTCCTTCCTCTCCGAACAGTTCCCCACCCATGTTCGCCTTTCCGGCTTTGCTCTCACCTTCAACACGGCAAACGCTGTCTTCGGCGGCACAGCGCCCATGATCGCCACTTGGCTCATTGACAAAACCGACAACCAACTCGCCCCGGCGTATTACCTTGTTGCCGCCGCAATCATCACCGGCGGAGGCGTTCTCTTCGCCTCCAAGCGGAATCGCCTAAAAGAGATCTAGCCCACCGCCTCACTCTCCCCCTCCTGGTAGTAACTTCCATCAACGACCCACACTTGAGCTTCAGCGGCAGCGTCAATCGCCCGACCGCTGGCGATCCGAATTGTCGTTTCAGACGACGAGCAGGGCCAGGGGACCTGAACCCTGTTAGGTAGACACCTGATATCCAGCCCGGTTGGGTTGGGAAGAAAGGTAATCTACCACCATGCCTAGGTACTCCGAACAGTTCAAACGTGATGCTGTGGCCCTCTACGAAAACAATGAGGACCTTTCACTCCACGCGGCTTCAGCAGAGCTTGGAGTCAATCGTTCCTCACTTTATTCCTGGCTTAAGCAGTACGGCACCGGCAAGCGTGCCCGCACGAAGACCATGCGTGACAAGGCCCAGGAGACGACTGATTCTGAGCGGATCCGCCAGCTAGAAAGAGAAGTCTCGAAGCTGCGCGAAGAACGCGACATCCTGCGTAAGGCCGCGAAATATTTTGCCGAAGAGACACGCTGGTGATCCGCTTCCAGTTTGTCTATGACCATCGAACCGAGTACTCGGTTAAGCGGATGTGCCACGTGTTAAAGCTCAATCGCTCGGGCCTGGCCTCTACCCTTGAGGCCATGGGCTTTTAGGCAACCTCCTCAACCACTACACCCCACTTCTACCCCGAGAAATATAGACACCATCAGCACAAACACTAACCATGTTATGTCCATAGGGTTTTGGACATAACACAGCTCCACTAAGCCAGGAGGCCTAGCTATTTCACAAGACCGAAAGTGCCACCAACGTCACGGTCGAGTACAACTAGTGGGTGTCACTGTGGCTTTCCGAAGTCCACCACACTGACGTTCCCATCATTGCGGGGGCGGTACAGAGGGCTCCTGACGGATTGCCCGAAGTCCTCTGCACGAATTGACTTCCGGCCTGATGCCGCTGTACCAACCTGTCCTGATAGGCGGGCGCCTCGTTTGCCAGAAGATGGGCAAGGTTCCCTCTCCCCCTTGCTTTTTGGGAGTCCTCGGCCAGCTACGGGATCGTGCCTGGCCGGTCCTCGGTCGAGTTGTTGTCCGGAGTTGGTGTGCAGCAGTCGGGTTCCCCGCTTTGCCCGGGGCCCTCGCCTGTGGGCGGCGTTCCCTGTCTGATGCGCAGTCTCCTGCGCCGGTTGAGGGCGGCCAATGCCGATACGAGCACCACGGCTGCGGCGAGGGCTGCGATCAGGGTGCTGTTGTCGCTGATCCAGGCGCTGGCGGCGGCTGACCATACGGCGAGGCTGTTGGCCTGTGCGGTTCCGCCGGTGGCGGCGGGATACCAATACCAGCTGAGGTAGGCGCCGGTTATGGTGAGGATGAAGGCGGCGATGCGGTTGCTGTGCTTGGCCAGGCCGGTGATTCTTCGCCCGAGGGCGGCCCCGGCGATGGCCGTGCCTGCCGAAACGAGCATCAGGACAGTGGCCGAGCCTGCGGCGTAGGCGGCGAAGACCGCGAGCAGCCCGGCGTAGCTGGCGACGGCCTGGGCTTGGGCGATCACGGCCAGGAGCACCCCGAGGGTGCAGCCGAGGGATGCTGCGGCGTATCCGATCCCGAAGGCCACCATGCGCCCGGTTTTGTGACCTGCCCCTGCGGCTTCTTGTGTGCGGGGTTTCGTGGCCCAGGCCGGCAGACGGAGCCGTGGTGTGAGTCCGGTGAGCATGGCCAGGCCCAGCAGGAGAAGGATCACCCCGGTGGCCATTCCCAGCCAGGGCGCTGCGCTGATCAGGGTCCTGGCGCCCGCGCTGACGATCAGCCCGAAGGCTGCCAGGGTCCCGGCGAAGCCGAGGCTGAGCGCGAGCCCGGCCCGGAGCCCGTGGGCCAGACGCAGCGCGAGCGGGCGCGTCCGGGCGTCCCCGATGGTCTGGGCTATCCAGGCGGGCAGGAGGGCGAAACCGCAGGGATTGACCGGGGCAATCATTCCAGCGGCGAAGGCCAGGGCAAGCAGGGCTGTCATTGGGCACCGGCCTTGGTGAGTTCTTCTTGGATCTTTTCCGCAGACGGGTCGGTGGCCCGGAAGGTAACGTCGCCCTTCGCGTCGACCACCACCAGGGTGCTTATGGAGGTGACCTTGTACCGGGTGGTCAGTGTGGCCTCGGTGTCGATGACGGCAGGGAGCTCAGGGGCCTTGATGTAATCGCGGAATCCGTTGATGGTCTCCTTCGGTTCTCGGGGGTCCACGTCCACCAGGAGGTAGTCGGCCGAGCTTCCCAGGGCCGTGGAGGCCTTGTTCAGGGAATCGGCCCCTTCCGCACACTCACCGCATCCGGCAGAGAAGAAGAACAGTGCTGCGGGCTTACCGTCCGGGATGGTCCGGGTAGTGCCGTCAATGTCGGAGACCGTAACAGCAACGGCACCGGCCGCGTCGGGCGACGAACCGCCTGGCGCGGCCGACGGGCCGCCCGGTGAGCTGGCGCAGGCGGTTGTCAGTGCCATGACCGCTGCCAGAAACAGGGCGGAGGCGAGGTGCCTGGGCCGGGGAACGGACAGAGAACGGCGGGATCTCGGGGATGTCATGGTGTCTGGTGGTTCCTTCCAGGAATGGGGATGGGGACTCAGGCGGTGCCGTGGTCGGTGCGGTGGTGCTCGGGGACAACAGATAGGTGAGGGCCTGGTCGGTGGCGGTCAGGGCATTCCTTTGCTTCGGTAGTGGGGGCTGGAGCTCAGGCGCAGCAGGAGAGCTCGGAGACGTCGGTGGTGAAGGCCTTGGCGGCGATCCTGATGCCCTCGGCCATCGTCAGGTAGGGGCTCCAGGCGGCGGCGACCTGCGCGGTGGTCATGCCCGCTTCGAGGATGTAGACGCCGGCGGCGGCGATTTCCCCGGCGTCCTTGGCCACCGCGGAGAGGCCCAGGATCCGTCCGGTGTCGCGGTCCGCGACAACCTTGATGAAGCCGCGGGTGTCGCGGTTGACCACGGCTCGCGGCACGTACTCCAGGGGGAGGACCCGGCACTCGCAGCTGATCCCGGCGGCGACAGCTTCCTTTTCCGTCATCCCGACCGCCCCGATGGCGGGACTGGTGAAGGTGACCCGGGGCAGGTGCCGGTAGTCGACCTCGGCCAGGGCATCGGTGAACGCATTGTCCACGGCCAAGGCGCCGTGGGCCGCTGCGACGTAAACGAACTCCCGATGGCCGGTCGCGTCCCCGGCGGCCCAAACCCGCGGGTTGGACGTGGCCAGGCGGGAATCGACCACGATCTCGCCGGATGCGCCGGTCTTCACCCCGACGGCGTCAAGGTCCAGTCCCTCGGTCACCGGGCGGCGGCCCAGTGCCACGAGGATGCGGGAAGCGCGGAACACCTCCTCGCCCCCGGCCACGTTTGCCGTCACCGAGACCCCGTCCGGGCCGGAGGCCACGGAGTCGGCCATGGCCCGCCGGACCACCCGGATCCCCTCGTCGGCGAACACCCCCGCCAACGCCTTGGATGCCTCCGGTTCCTCCTGCGAGGCCAACCGGGAACGGACCAGCATGGTCACCCGGGAGCCCAGCCGGGAGAAAAGCTGTGCCATCTCCAGGGCAACATAGCCTCCGCCCAGGATCAGCATTGATTCGGGCACCTCGTCCAGTTCCATCGCCGTCGTCGAGGTCAGGTACCCGGCCTCGGCCAGTCCGGGAACGGGCGGCACGTAGGGTGCGGAGCCAGTGGCCACGAGGTAGTGCCCGGCCTCGATCGTTCTCACTGCACCATCCGGGGAGATCACCCGGAGCAGCGGTGCGTCCTGGGTTCCGGTGAACGACGCGTCCCCCGAGATCATCGTCCACCCGTAGTCCGCGGCCAGATCGACGTACTTCTCCGTGCGCATACTTTCAACCAGCGCGGCCTTGCCCTGAATCAGGGCCGGCATGTCCACCGGGCCCGCCGAGGCCGCCACCCCAGGGAAGCGGGCCGAATCCAACGCCACGTGGCGGGCCTCCGCGGCAGCCAGGAGCGCCTTCGACGGGACGCAGCCCGTGTTCACGCATGTCCCGCCCACGGTGCCGCGCTCCACCATCACGACGCGCTTGCCCAGTCCGGTGGCCCGGATCGCGGCCGCAAACGCTCCGCCGCCGGAACCAATAATCGCCAGATCGAACTTTTCGTTTGTCATTCCAGATGTCTCTTCCCTGTGGTTCAAAAGTTCCTATGGAACCATTGTGAACCTTCCAGTACAATGGAAGGTCAAGTGTGGTGGCCATTGGAAGGGGAATCGGCGAACATGAGGATCGGACAGCTTGCGGAAGCAACCGGAACCACGACCAAGACCCTGCGGTTCTACGAGGAGTCGGGGCTGCTCCCTCCGGCCGAGCGATTGGCCTCCGGCTATCGGGACTACGCCGAGGATGCCGTGGGTCGGGTCGGGTTCATCCACCGGGGCCAGGCCGCCGGGCTGACCCTCGCCCAGATCCGCCAGATCCTCGACATCCGCGACGGCGGCCAGGCGCCCTGCGAGCACGTGCGCGACCTGCTTGACGTGCGCCTCGCTGAGATCGAGCAGCAGATCGCGCAGCTCTCCGTGCTGCGCGACACTATCGCGGACCTCAGACAGGACGCCGCACACCCGGACCCTGAAACGTGCAGCACCGATCAAGTGTGTAGGTATTTGTAATCCAATTGGGCACACCTCCTTAGCAACCACGCTATGCGAGAGTTGCAGCTCGACGAGAGCCAGGATGACAGGATTAACCGCCAGGAGCTATCTATAAATAGGGACTATTTCTTACCTGGAAGTAACATTTTGGCGGTTGAGGATAATACCTTTGGTGCATTTTGAGCCAAAGTAAAAATAGTCCCCTACGGGAAGACGGAAATAAGACAGTTCCCGGTGGACAAGAACAGTCTTCGCGAGCAGGTAGTTGGTGGGCCCTTGCGTTCATAATTCTGTGCACCATCACCACCATGATCGACAGGCGAAAACCAGGTTCTTCGGGTGGGTTGGCCCGCCTTCG
>NZ_KV814417.1:0-286 GCF_001813925.1 Corynebacterium sp. HMSC072D12 | reverse complement strand
TTCCAACGGCCCGATCTGTGAAATCAACACCGGATAACACTGGGGCTGTGGTAGGTAAGCCGCAACTGGTGCGGTTAGGCCAATTCCTATGGCAACGTCCGCACCGAAGCCCCTGTACATCCACTGTAGCTAGACAGGCATCAAGACTTCGGACACGATCGGGAAAAGCGGCATACGCGGCCTGGACGAAAGAAGAACTCAAACGGCAGGGCCACCCAGACGGGCGACCTGCCACATACGACACCCAAATCAACAACGAATGGAACCCCAGCTTAGGCATAAGAAA
>NZ_KV814416.1:197018-272279 GCF_001813925.1 Corynebacterium sp. HMSC072D12 | reverse complement strand
AATCAACGCACTCTAAAACCGGAAGGGCCCGCAAAGCCTGTAGAGGGAGCCAAAACGCGAAACCGCGCTGAGCCTCAATGAAGAGGACCCAGCGCGGTCAGCTATGTGGCCTTAAATGAGGCCAGAGTGCTTACTTGGTGGCAGCAGCGTAACGCTCAGCAACGTCATCCCAGTTGAAGACGTTCCAGACAGCCTTGACGTAATCAGCCTTCACGTTCTTGTACTGGAGGTAGAAGGCGTGCTCCCACATATCCAGCATCAGCAGCGGGGTGAAGTTCACGGAGATGTTGCCCTGCTGATCAGTCAGCTGCTCAATAATCAGGCGGCCAGCAACATGGTCATAGCCCAGAACTGCCCAACCGGAGCCCTGCAGGCCGGTAGCAACAGCGGAGAAGTGAGCCTTGAACTTCTCGAAGGAACCGAAGTCGCGGTTAATAGCCTCAGCCAGCTCGCCGGTGGGCTCGCCGCCACCGTTCGGGGAGAGGTTCTTCCAGAAGATGGAGTGGTTGGTGTGGCCACCCAGGTTGAAGGCAAGGTTCTTGGACAGAGCGCGGATAGCGTCAGCGTTAGCCTCGCCGTTGCGCTGCTCCTCCAAGGCCTCGAGCGCAGCGTTAGCACCAGCAACGTAGCCAGCGTGGTGTTTGGAGTGGTGCAGCTCCATGATCTCGGCGGAGATGTGCGGCTCTAGAGCATCGTATGCGTAGTCGAGTTCCGGAAGTTCGTAAACAGCCATTTGTGTCATCCTTTCTTTGGGGTACGAGGCCCCATGGTAGGGATCAAATGAGAATTTGGCCACAATATTTTTTCTATGGTAGAGGCCATGAACAAAAACCTGGATTGTGGGCAGCGCAGCGGAGTATAAGGGGAGGACAGCACTAAGTGAAGGAGATCCCAGCATGTTTCTTTTCAAACCAGAACCCAAGCTGGTGGCAGCGGAGGACGCCCTTCCCGGGCGCGCCGAGCCCGTCTTGGATAACCCGCAGCCCCATGCGGTGCTAGGCACTCCGATTACTGGACCGTGGAAGGAAGGGCAGAAGTCCCTCATCATCGCCATCGGTTGTTTCTGGGGCGCGGAGAAGATGTTCTGGGAAACTGAGGGCGTGGAGTCCACGTCCGTGGGCTATGCGGGCGGCACCACGCCTAACCCGACCTACTACGAGGTCTGCCGCGGGCTGACCAACCACGCGGAGGCGGTGCAGATTACCTATGACCCGCAGCGCGTGAGCCTGCGAGACTTAGTGGTCAAGGCTCTGGAGGCCCACGATCCGACTCAGGGCTTCCGCCAGGGCAACGATGTCGGCACGCAGTACCGCTCGGCGTTCTACCCGGAGACCGAGGAGGAGCGCCAAGAGATCCAGCAGCTCGTGGATTCCTACGCAGGCAAGCTTGCCGACGCCGGCTTCGGCGCCACCACCACCGAAGTCACCCTCCTCAGTGAGACAGACTCGGGAGAGTATTACCTGGCCGAGGACGAACACCAGCAGTACCTGCACAAGGTGCCCAACGGCTACTGCCCGCACCACAGCACCGGCGTGAAGTGCGGCTAGTGAAGTGAGCGCACTGGCCGGCGGCTAGAGCTGTTTGCGCACATGCGTGCGGAAGTCGGAAGGTTTGTTGAGCTGGTCGCGCTCCACAAAGGCCCGCATGCGCTCAGCTAGCTCCGGAGTGAGCTGGGTGCGGGTTTGGGATCCGAGGACGGAATCCCAGTACCAGAAGGTTTCCTCGAAGTAGTTGTGCCCGTGGCCGCCCGGCACGTTGAGCGAGTTGATCTGGTCCAGTGCTACCTGCCAGAAGGTGATGAACGGATGCCAGCGCAGGTTGTTAAAAGTATCTGCGTACAAGGTCTGCGGGGTCGGCTCGTGGATCCAGTTGGGGCGGGCATAAATGAGCTTGCTATCCCACCACACGATGGCATCGGAGGCGTGTTGCCCCACCACTACCCGCGGGCGCTCCCAGGGGCCATAGGGCTCGCCGAAGGCATCGTGCTCCATGTGGGCGGGGACTGCGGCGAAGCGGAGGTGCCGGCCGCCGTCGATAAGCGGCAAGCGCTCCAAGGAGCCGCGTTCGCGGTGCAGGCGGCGCATGAAACTGGTCATCCGGGGCGGCCCAGTGAATACCGCGCCATCGCACGCCGCGAGCAAATCTTCGACCGTCTCATAGTTTTCCACGATGGCATAGCAGCCCAGGGATTCGCCGCTTAAGTACAGCTTGGGGCGGTTATCCTCGGGCAAGAGCTCGAGGCGGGCGTGAACAGCGGCGATGAGCTCGCGCGCAAAAGTGCGGGAGAGGTTCTTATCCACCAGGTAGGAAAACATGGAAGGCAGGTAGTCGAATTGCAAGGCCACGGTGGCGCAATTGCCGCGCGTGAGGAATTCATAGCCACTGACCGAATAATTATTGATCCAGCCTGAGCCGGAGGGCATCTGCAGCACGATGGTGTCGCGGTGGAAGGCCCCCGTGCGGTCCATCTCCGCCACCGCGTGGCGGGCGGCGGCGTGCGGACCACGGCCGCGGATGAGGCCGATGTAAATGCGTATTGGTTCGCGCGCTCGGTCAAAGTGCATGACCTCTTTGATGTCCTGGGCGCGGGGGCCACGGTCGAGAAAAACGCGGCCCTGTGAGCCGACAGCCGTCCACTGCTCGTGGGACCATGGGCTGCCGGAGCGTTCCGGCTCCCACGGCATGACAGATCCCGGATAGACGAGCTTGTTGAGGGCAAGGCCCTGGATAGTGGCTTTGTGGAGCAGCCGGCGCCAGACCATGCGGTCGCTGGCCACGGCCGCGGCGAAGCCCACCGCGCCGCCGGCTAGGGGCCAGGCAATCCACCGGGGCAGCCAACGCTGCACCTGGAGAGAAAGTTGAGTGACGGTAAGCTGAGCCGCCTCCCCTACGATAAGCAAGGCGCCGTAGCCTGCGGTACCCACCATCATTCCTAGTGCGGCGGATTGCGGGCCGCGGTCATTGAGTTTGCCCACGAGGCGGGCCTGCTCTGTTTGGTTGCGCAGGGAGCGTATGCCCGCGATGAAGGTTCCGAGCCCCAGCAAGTAGTAGGAATAGCGCCGAGTGGTGGGGCCGACCCGATCCTGGGGGCGCCGGCCCGCGTGGCGTAGGGCGCGCTTCGCTGCGAAAGCCGCGGTGGTGGCGGCGAGATGTCCCGCGCCTTGGCCGATGGCCACGTTGGCAGCGGTAACCCACCACGGGCGTGGCAATAGCGACGGGGAGACGGCTGCCCAGGTCGCTACTTCGGCGCCGAAGAGCCCGGGCCACATATTTTGCGGCAGGCGCCGCCTGCCGGTCATGCGCATTCCAGGGGTGAGATCACTGATGAGCTCCAAGGAAAAGATGGCAGCCTGAAGTCCTGTGCGGGCGGTTTTGAGGGCGATGCGGCGCGCGAGTTGACGCATGCTGGCCATTGAACCAGCTTTGGGGCGAACGTGCAGTGATGCCACTAATCAGACCTAATCGGGCATAAAAATGTGAGATCGGACTACTTAATCTGTGAATTCGGGCGCATAACGAGCAAAACTCGGACATTAGGGGCACAATAGGAGTCATGGGAAATCATGTTGGAAACAAAGTAGTACTCATCGGCGCTGGCGACGTTGGAGTTGCTTACGCCTACGCTCTGGTCAACCAGGGCACTGTTGATCACCTGGCCATCATCGACATCGACGAAAAGAAGCTCGAGGGCAACGTCATGGACCTCAACCATGGCGTCGTCTGGGCCCCGTCCCGCACCCGTGTGACCAAGGGCACCTACGAAGACTGCAAGGACGCTTCCATGGTCGTCATCTGCGCCGGCGCCGCTCAGAAGCCCGGCGAGACCCGCCTGCAGCTCGTGGACAAGAACGTCAAGATCATGAACTCCATCGTGGCGGACGTCATGAAGAATGACTTCGACGGCATCTTCCTGGTCGCCTCCAACCCGGTGGACCTGCTGACCTACGCAGTGTGGAAGGCCTCCGGCTTCCCGCACCAGCGCGTCATCGGCTCCGGCACCGTCCTGGACTCGGCCCGCTACCGCTACATGCTCTCTGAAATGGATGACGTGGCACCGACCTCCGTCCACGCCTACATCATCGGTGAGCACGGCGATTCCGAGCTGCCGGTCGTCTCCTCCGCCAACATCGCAGGTGTCTCCCTGTCCCACCGTTCTGAAAAGGACCCGGGCTACAACGAGCGCATCGAGAAGATCTTCGAGGACACCCGCGACGCTGCCTACCACATCATCGACGCTAAGGGCTCCACCTCCTACGGCATCGGCATGGCCCTGGCCCGCATCACCCGCGCGGTCATCCAGAACCAGGCCGTCGCTCTCCCGGTCTCTGCCTACCTGCAGGGCGAGTACGGCCACGAGGATGTCTTCATCGGCACCCCGGCCATCGTTGACCGCTCCGGCGTCAACCGCGTTATCGAGCTGGCCCTCGATGACCACGAGAAGGAGCGCTTCGAGAACTCCTTCAACACTCTCAACACCATCAAGGAAGAAATCTTCGGCTAGTGAAGATTGTCGCCCACAGGGGATACTCCGGGAAATATCCGGAGCTATCCCCTCTTGCCTTTGAGAAAGCGCTCGAGCTTCCCATCCATGGTATCGAGTGCGATATCCGCCTGAGCAGCGACGGCAAGGTGGTGGTTCATCACGATCCCACACTGGACCGCACCACGAATGGCTCAGGCCGAGTGTCTCGGATGACCTGGGAGGAGCTGCGCCGCCTCAAGATTGGCGGCGGCCAGCGCATGCTGCTTCTCGACGAACTCCTCGACATGCTCGGGGATAAGAAGCACCACCTCTACATTGAGACCAAGCATCCCTCGGGGCAAGGCGACATCCTCGAAGAACAGATGGTGCTGCGGCTGCGCTACGCAGGGCTTCTCGACGACCCCCGGATCCACATGATTTCCTTTTCCCACCGGGCCATTCGTCGAATGGCAGCACTTGCCCCGCACGTCGACCGCATCTACCTGCGCCGCGATTGGGAGCGCCATTTCAACCGTCCCGACATCCTGTTGTCGCAGCCCACTGGCCTGGGCATGTCGCTGTTGCGCGGCAAGCTGCAGCCCGACGCGATCGGCGCGCACGGCTTGCCCACGTACATGTGGACCATCGATAAACCCGCGGACATGAAGTGGGCGTGGGCCAACGGGGTAGATATTCTCGCCACGAACCAGCCGGAAGTGGCCCTGCATGCCATTGAGCTGTAATGAACAGGTAAGTTGTTCAGTATGGCCAAGAAGAAAAAGAAGAACGAACAGCTGCCGGAGGGCATGTCCCGCCGCCAAGCTAAGCTCGCTGCCCGCGCCGCCGAGCGCGCTGCCCTGGAAAAGGACCCTCGCCCCTTTGGTGGGCTGGCCGCTGAGGCTAGCCTCGTCGCCCTGCAGGAATTTGTTCCTTCCGCAACGGCGAAGCTGTCCGTCAAGGGCTTCGACAAGGATGTCTACGTCGCCACCGTGCTGCCCGGTGCTACCGCGGCGCTCATCCGTGATGAGGAATCCGGTGGTGAGGCCTTCGTGGGCCTGCAGGTGCAGTCCCACACCCACAACCCGGGCCGCGACTTGGCTTTTGCTCTGAACTGGGTGAAGAACAACGCGCCGGGCTCCACCCTCGAGTCCACTGCTGCTGATGGTTCCCAGCCGGAGCTCAAGGAGCTGCTGGAGGAGGACGCCGAGCTGGAGATCAACGTCTACCAGGACTTCGCGTGGTGGATGCCGGAGGGCGCGCAGGTTCCTCCACAGATGGCGCAGGCTCTGCAGCGCGCCAATGATTCCGTCATCGAGTCCTACCAGGTGGGCCAGGAGGCCGAAGGCTTCGTCGGCACCGCTTTCTGGGCTAATGCCGGTGGCGGCAAGGCGCATATCCGATGGGTCCGCCCGTGCGATGACGAGAATGCTTTCCTCAATGCGCTTGCGCGCATTGCCGCTCGCGGTGAGCTCAACCTGGGCGAGAACACCAAGTTCGCCGGTGTCTTCCGCACGCATGGTCTCATCGCCCCGGTCTTTGACCTCGACCCTGTGGTTGCGCACGATTCTTACGAGTCCGAGCTGTCTCGTGTGAATAAGGCGCTGGAAGAGGAGATTTCCAACGACGCCAACCTCGATGCCGATGAGCGCAAGCAGCTGCAGAACATCAAGTCCCGTCAGGTGACGCTGCGCTAGTTCCTGGGTGCTTTAGCCCCAAAGCTTAGGTACATATCGATCAATTAAGGCTCCAAAACCTCAAGGCGGTTTTGGAGCCTTAATTGATCGAAACGACCGGTCGAAGCCTTAGCGCATGGAGTCCCAGAGCGCTTGGGCCTCAGCGTCATCCCAGAGGACGACATTGCCCACGACCGTGTCCTGGAAACCGCCGATGGGCACCGTCGTCGTCTCCACGCCTGAGGCCATCGACAGCGCCATGCGGGCAAGATGCCACACGTGGTCCTTCTCGTTGACGATGAAGGAATCCGTGGTGTGGTTGACCAGGGAGACGGCCTTGAAGGGGTTGCCAATGGTGGAGAAGGACGTTGCCTTATCCAGCAGCGCGGCGAAGAACTCGCGCTGGCGCTCGACGCGGTCCAAGTCACCCATCGCGGTAGCGCGGGTGCGCACGTAGCCAAGGGCATCTGGGCCGCGGAGCTTCTGGCAGCCCGCTTGAAGGTCGATGCCCGCGAGCGGATCGTTGATGGGCTCCTTGACGCAAATCTCCACGCCGCCCACGGAATCCACGACGTTTGCCAAGCCGCCCATGCCGATCTCCGCATAGTGATCGATGTGGAGGCCGGTGGCTTGTTCCACGGTGTGGGTCAGCAGCTGGGGCCCACCGTAGGTGAAGGCAGCATTGACCTTGTCCATGCCGAAGCCGGGCACGTCGACGTAGCTATCGCGTGGAATGGAGACCAGCTGGGCCTTTCCGGAGCTGGGGATGTGCAGAAGCATGATGGTATCGGTGCGGCCGACGCCTACATCGCCACCGGTACCTAGCTCCGCTTGTTGTTCCTCGGTGAGGCCCTGGCGGGAGTCCGAGCCCACCAACAGCCAGTTCGTCCCAGAGGTCGGCGCCACCTGTTCGGTGGGCAGGGCATCGATGCGGGTGAGGCGTGAATCCGTCCACAAGGTGAAGGCCACCATGAAGACGAGGGCGATGACGACCAGCCAGCCCAGGCAACCGAAAGCTTGCTTGACCGGGTTGACCTTCTTGCGGCGGCTATGTGGGCGTCCTGCGGCACGCCCGCGGGAGGGAGCCTGTGGGGAATAGCTGCGTGGCGGTGCGTCGGGACTTCGCCGGTATGCGCCGGCGGCAGGTTCCCGGGTGGCCGCGCTCTGGCGGGGCGCTGGGCGCGCGGGGGAGTGCTGGGCCATGTAGGCATCGACGTCGAAGCGGGTTTCCTCCGGCCGTGAGCGACGCGGGGTGGGACGCTGGGTGCGTGGGGAATTTTGAGACGGCGTGCTGCGCTGTGTGGATGGACGGCGGCGCACCGGACGGCCGTAGCGATCACGCAAGGGCTGCCCATCGGCACCAAGGACAAATTCGCCCGCGTCCTGGCCGGAGGCATGTGAGGCGTGCGGGCCAGCCGGGTCGTAGGGGCGGGAAGGCCTCGCAGAATCAGCGGAGCCCGCGCGGCGGGGAGTGCCGTGGGGCTCGCCAGCACGGCGAGCTTCGCGCTCGGGATCGCGTCCTTGGTAGGTCATGGGGAACACTGTACCGCGAAACCACTTGCGCCCCACCTATCCCACAGGGCGCGGTGGTGGTCTTTTCGGCGTCCGGGCACCGCTTAAGCGCCGAAGAGCAGTGCGTAGCCCACGAAAGCGACGGCGTCGATCAGAAAGTGCGCGATGACCAGAGGCCATACCTTCCCGGTGCGGTGGAAATACCAGCCATAAAGCAGGCCCATCATGATATTGCCAAAGCCGGCGGAGACTCCCTGGTAGAGGTGGTAAGAACCGCGCAAGATAGAGGAGGCGGCCAGCGTTGCGGGTAAGGCCCACCCAGACTGCTTGAGCCTGGTCATGAACCAGTACACCACCACCAGTTCCTCCGCCCAGGCGTTGGCGAAGGATTTAATCAGCAGCACCGGGATCTCAATCCAGCTATCGAAGGCCCCCGGCACCACCTCCTTGGTCCAGCCGAAGTGCAACGCCACGTAATACAGCACCAACCCGGGAAGCCCAATAACCGCCGCCAACGCCGCGCCGTGCAGGCCGTCCCGCCACTGTGGGCGGGGCGGAAAAGAAATCAAATAAAGGGCAAGCGCTCCCCAGGCACACAGCACGGCGGCACTGCAGAGCTGGAAGGCAAGGTCCAGTAGCGAAGTCGCCGACTGCGAAGCGTTGATGGTGACCGATTGCTCGTTGAGCGGGGCCGGGTTGAGCAGAGAATCGGTCAGGCGTAGCACGGCGCGAACACCAGAGATTCCAAAAGTGATGGTGAGGACGATGAGGATTTCCGCGCGCAGGCGTGAGCGCGCGGTCATGGGTGAAGCACCTGGGCGAGGCCGAGAAGGGAGGACTCGTCAAGCGTGAGTGAGCCTAACTGCACGCCTACCGGCGGGTGATCGCGCACCGGCCAGGGCACAGAAATAGCGGGCAGCTGCGCCACGTTGAACAACGATCCCCACGGTGACCACCGCGTTTGCTCATCGAAGTTGGCCTGGTGCTCCCGTGCCAGGAAGTGCCCGCGCCGGGGTGGATCGAAGGCCAGCATGGGGCTCAAGATGGCGTCGACGTCCCACTCTTGTGCCAGCATTTCCGGTAGCTGGGCGGCGTGGGCGCGGGCTGCGGCGAATTCGGAGTCCGTGACGCGCCGGCCCTTCGCACGGATCCACTCCGCGTAACCCTCCGCGAAGTCAAGGCCAGCCAGCCGGCGACTAAAGATGTGCTGGAAGGCCTCAAAGGTAGCCGCGGCCTGGGGATAGGGGGAGATAGCCACGGTTTCGAAACCCGCGCCTTCAAAGGTAGCGGTGGCCTCTGCGACCGCGCGCAGCATGTGCGGGGCCACCTCAGCTTGAGCGAAGAGGGGCTCCGTCAGCACGCCGATGCGGGCGCGCCGGGCACGCGGACGAAGGCCGTGCAGTGTTGCGGTATCGGCGATGCTGCGTGTGATGAACCCCTGCACCGAGAGGTCCTCGCCGCCGGGCTTAAAGCCCACGACGCCGCAGGCAGCGGCCGGCACGCGAATGGAACCGCCACCGTCGGAGGCATGCGCGGCGCGCATGAGGCCCCGGGCCACCTGGATTGCCGCCCCGCCGGAGGAGCCACCCGGGGTATGGCCTGGGTAGAGCGGATTATCGGGGTGGGGCAGGCCGACAGGTTCGGTGTCCACGCGCAGACCCAGCTCGGGTGCGGCGGATTTGCCGATGACGAGCGCACCGGCGTCGATAAGCTCCTGCACGAAAGGATCGGTCTCCTCCGCCACGTAGGCACGTTCGGCATGCCCGAGCGTGGTGGGCATGCCGGCGACATCGTTGAGATCCTTAACCGAGAGGATCCAGCCGCTCAAGCGCCCGTGCGTGTGCGGCCGGCGTTCGAGGTCGAGGTACGTGAAGCCGTGTTCCACAGGGCTTAGGGTCGATAGATCCTCGCGCAGCTTGTCCAGCGTGAACTCGGTGCTCTCCATGGCGGCTCAGTTTAGTAGTTGTGTGAGATAAAGTTGCTGTCATGAGCACCACGATCGCATTCCTCGGGCCCGCTGGAACCTTTACGGAAGCGGCGATGCAGCATTTCGCCGCAGACTTTACTTCCCCCGAGGGGCTGCCGGTGAGCTCCCCGGCCGAGGCGCTGTCGGCGGTGCGCACTGGTGCGGCGGATTATGCCTGCGTGGCTATCGAAAACTCCGTGGACGGGCCGGTTACTGCCACCTTTGACGCGCTTGCCGACGGCTCCCGGGTCCAGATCTACCGCGAGGTAGACCTGCCGGTGTCCTTCTCCATTCTGGTGCGCCCCGGCACTACCGCAGAGAATCTTCGCACCTTCTCTACGCATCCCGTGGCCTACCAGCAGGTGCGCGGTTGGTTGAAGCAGAACTTGCCGGACGTGGAGTATGTTCCGGCGGCGTCGAATGGTGCGGCGGCGCAGGCCGTGGCGCGCGGGGAGGTGGATGTCGCTGCCGCCCCTGCCCGCGCAGCGGAGGTCTTCGGACTGGATTCTATTGCGGAGAATGTGGCAGATGTCGCGGGGGCCACGACTCGTTTCGTCCTCGTGGGACCGGCCGGAAAGCCGACCGAGCGGACCGGCAACGACAGGACGTCCGTCATCTTCACCCTGCCCAATGAACCCGGTTCCCTGGTAGGGGCCCTACAGGAATTCGCGCACCGCGGGGTGGACCTCTCCCGCATCGAATCCCGCCCGCTGCGCACCGTCTTCGGTAACTATCGCTTCCACGCCGATCTCATCGGGCACATTGAGGACCAGCCGGTGGCGGAGGCTCTGCGGGCGCTGTGGCTGCGGGCGGAGGACGTCGTGTTCGTTGGTTCCTGGCCTTCCGCGGTGGCGCTCGGGGAGGCCCCACGAAACTTGGCGCGGCTGCAAGAAGCCGATGAATGGGTAGCGCAGGCGCGCACCGGCCAATAGTGTGGTGAAGCATGACCGGAAGAATCATCCTGCTGCGCCACGGCCAGACCTTTTCCAATATTGACCGCGTTATGGATACCCGGCCCCCAGGTGCCGAGCTCACCGAGCGCGGCCGCGGCCAAGCGGAAGATGTCGGCCGCGAGTTAGCTGAACTGTGCGCAGGGCGCCGTGTGCGCTTTGTGTGTTCCATTGCCTTGCGCGCCCAGCAGACCGCGATGCTGGCCGCCCGTGCTTTCGGCGAGACCGCCGATGAGCGCAATGTCCCCGTGGAAGTGCGTACAGGCTTGCACGAGGTCTTTGCCGGTGATCATGAAATGAGCGGTAGTGAGGATACCCACCGCGAATACATGGTGGCACTGCGCGGCTGGCTCGACGGTGATGAGTCCGCCCGGATGCCTGGCGGTGAGAGCTACGTGGATGTGCTCGAGCGCTACCAACCGGTGTTGGAGGATCTCGCTGCGGAGCTAGAGGATGATGAAGACATCGTCGTCGTCAGCCACGGCGCCGCCATTCGCGTAGTGACGAGACATGCCTGCGGCGTGGACCCAGACTTTGCTTATACCGGCTACATGCCGAACTGCCGCTTTACCCTCATGGAGCCGCAGGGCCAGCCTTTTGGCCAGTGGACGCTCAAGCGCTGGGCGGATACCGAAGTCTAACCCGCTGCGGCCGCGGTAGGTTTCGTTGTGGTCACGGTAGGTGCCTTGGGCACCTACCCCCAGCCGAGCTCGTGGAGGCGCTCCTCCTCGAAACCGAAGTAATGCCCGACCTCGTGGAAGACGGTCACCATGACTTCGTGGGCGAGCTCTTCTTCCGAGTTGCTGATGGCTTGCAGAGGCTGCCGGTAAATGGAAATGGTATCCGGCAGGTAGCCGGTGTGTGAAGCGGTGCGCTGCGTGAGCATGACGCCCTCATAAAGCCCCAACAGTTCAGGGTTCTCTGGGTGCTCTTCCTCGACGAGGATGACCAGGTTGCGCATCTGATCAACGAAGCGATCCGGAATTTTATCGAGGGCCTCGCCGACCAGTTCCTCGAAGCGATCTTCGCTGACTTCGTACATGTGGCTACTTCCTGTTCAATGGCCGGGCTTAGAGGGCCGGAGCCGCAGCTTCGGGGGTGGCGGGAGCGGCGTTCGCACCAGCTGGCTCGGCGTTCTCGCCGCCCGGCTGAGCATTCGGGTCACGCAATGGGTTGCGCTTCGGCTGCTCGGTCGGCGGGGCGCCGTTAATGCTCAGGGCCTCGCGTCCCCCTGTGGCAGAGCCGGTGATCTCGGAGAAGTGACCGTCCTTGATGTGGATCAGCGAGCAATTCACCGAACGGGATCCGCTCTCCCAGGTCTCGCGGCTCATCGCGCCCCAGAAAGGTTGCAGCGTGGACTGGTAGAGGTTCTCCTCGCCGCCCAAATAATCCATGGCATTTTGGGTGCAGGTCTCGGAGAGGAACTTATCCATGTCCTCATCGCTGGGGTAACCATTGGCGAATTTTTCGGCCAGGTTGATGACGGATACGGTCTCCATCTGGTGCGGTTCCTGGCAGGGAACGGTATTGAGTACCTGTTTATCATCCACCTTGCGGCATTCGCCGGGCTTGGCGACGACCGCCTGGTCCACCTCGCTGACCTTGCCGGTGGATTCCTGCGGTACGCCGTTGGCGTCGGTAGTCTGCAGGCCACACAGCAAGGTACGGTCACCCTGATCCCAGGATGCGGCCGGGGGCAGGATGGAAGCAATGTCATAGCGCCCGTTGGGATCCCACTTGCCGTTGAGGTAGCTCACCGTGGGTGCTTCGCACAGCTCATCGCGCAGGGCGTTTTGGCGTGTGATGTCGGGGCGCGTGGCGTTGGGGCCGAACTCGCTGGTGGGGTAGGCGCTGAGATCCTCGCGAGCCGAGACTTCGAAGCGGTGTGGTTTATCGCAGCTGATCTGCTCAAAACCGGTGGCGGTGCCATCCGGGGCGATGTCCCAGGTCACGCATGCCCCAGCGGAGGCGGTGGTGAAGGGAGCAGCTTCACCGTCGGCGGTAGAAGGATCGGCGGCCTGACTGCCGTCGGCGCTGGAGCTAGCGGAGTCATTCCCGGCCGAATCGGTGCCGGTTGGCTCGCCGCTAAAGAGGCCGTAGGAGGCCATGAAGACGGCCGCGGCCACGGCTGCAACGAGGACGACGCGGATGACGGAGGCGGAGCGCCATGCAGATGAAGTGCTCATAGAACTCCTCATACTACTCCCTTAGCGGCCCTGGCTTCTAGCCCGCCCAGCGCTGTTCGCCACCATGGAGCCGCTAAGTATGCGAGCGGGAGACGTGGGTCGTAAGGCGGTAGCGGTCAGTGCGGTAGACCGAGGAGCACCATTCAACCGGTCGGTCCCCCGAGCGGGCGAGGCGGGGGATGTGGAGAAGCGGGGTGTTCGGGGGGACGTCGAGAAGCTCGGCGATGTCGTCCTCCGCCGCCACCGCGGTGACTGTCTGCTCGGCCTCGGTGATGGGGACCTTGAAGGTGCTATCCAGAATCGCGTAGACGGAGTTATAGATGTCATTTTCTAGCAGCGTCGGCGCGAAGGCGGAGTTGTACCAGCCATCGTCAATGGAATAAGGCTCGCCATCGCCCAAACGCAGGCGCCGCAGGTGGGTGTGGGCCACGGTGGTTTCTGTGCCGAAAAACTCGCAGACCTCACTGGGGGCGGTGCTGCGCTCACCCAGCAGGATTCTCGAGGAAGCCTGTACTTTTTGGTAGCCCATCTCATCGGAAAAGGATGCCAAATGGAGCCGGGAGACGAGTGGGTTCGGAGCCACGAAGGTGCCCTTGCCTCGCACCCGCCGCAGGCGGCCTTCGGCCACTAAATCACCGATGGCGCGGCGTACGGTGATGCGGGAAACACCGTAGGTTTCTTCGAGAATGCGCTCGCCTGGGAGGATGTCACCGGGTTTGAGGGTGGTTCGGCAGAGCTCGGAGAGAATATCCCGCAGCTGAGCGTGCTTGGGCACGGGGCCGTCGGTAATAATGTGAGGTGCCATGTTATTCATGATAATGCGCTGGTTATGACCAGCGCAAAGGTATGGCCGTGCGCTAGACTATCCGGCGTGATTGATCTCAAGTTTCTTCGCGAAAATCCCGATGTCGTCCGCGCCTCCCAGGTAAACCGTGGGGAGGACCCCGCTTTGGTGGACCAGCTGCTCGCCGCCGATGAACAGCGCCGCGCGGCCATTGTGAAGGCAGACCAGCTCCGCTCGGAGCAGAAGGCCTTTGGCAAGAAGATTGGCCAGGCCTCCCCCGAGGAGCGCCCAGCGCTGCTGGAGGGCTCCAACGAGCTGAAGGAGAAGGTCAAGGCGGCCGGCGAGGAAGCGGCCGCGGCCGAGGCCAAGGTAACGGAGCTGCAGTATCAGCTTTCCAACGTGGTGGAGGGTGCTCCGGCGGGTGGCGAAGATGACTTCATCGTCCTCGAGGAGGTCGGTGAAAAGCCGCAGTTCGACTTCGAACCGAAGGATCACCTGGAGCTGGGTGAGACGCTGGGGCTTATCGACGTCAAGCGGGGCGCCAAAGTAGGCGGCGCACGTTTCTACTACCTCACTGGTGACGGCGCCTTCCTGCAACTGGGTATGTTGATGTTGGCTGCGCAGAAGGCGCGTGAGGCAGGCTTTAAGCTGATGATTCCGCCGGTGCTTGTGCGCCCGGACGTCATGCAGGGAACTGGCTTCTTGGGTCAGCACTCGGATGAGGTTTACTACCTGCCGGCAGATGACCTGTATCTGGTTGGCACTTCAGAGGTGGCTCTGGCCGGCTACCACAAGGAAGAGATCATCGACCTGTCCAAGGGGCCGCTACAGTATGCAGGCTGGTCTTCCTGCTTCCGCCGCGAGGCGGGTTCGCACGGCAAGGACACCCGCGGCATCCTGCGCGTGCACCAGTTCGACAAGCTGGAGATGTTTGTCTACTGCAAGCCGGAAGACGCCGAGGAGATGCACCAGAAGCTCCTGAACATGGAAAAGGACATGCTGGCGGCGATGGAACTGCCCTACCGCACCATCGATATCGCGGGCGGAGACTTGGGCTCCTCTGCGGCGCGCAAGTTCGATAACGAGGCGTGGGTACCCACCCAGGGCACGTACCGCGAGCTCACCTCGACCTCGAATTGCACCACCTTCCAGGCGCGCCGCCTGTCCACGCGCTACCGCGATGAGAACGGCAAGACCCAGTACGCCGCCACGCTCAATGGCACCCTGGCTACCACCCGCTGGCTCGTGGCCATCCTGGAGAACCACCAGCAGGCAGATGGCTCCGTGGTGGTTCCGGAGGCCTTGCGCCCATTCGTGGGCAAGGACGTGCTGTACCCCGTAAACTCCTAGAAGAACGCGGTGCGCGGGGCTTTGCGCGCCGCCCTCTCTTGTCCCTCCTCGCTGCTCTCGACGGCGGGGTCTTAGCTGTTTGGAGCACCATGAGCGCTGTGACTAACTTCCTCTACCGGCAGATCACACACATCGGCCGCGGGGTGACTCTGGCCCAGGGGCTCAAGATGCGCTTGTCCGGGGAGGAGAATATCCCGGATAAGGGTGGGGCCGTCATCGTGTGCAACCACACGGGTTACATGGATTTCCTTTTCGGGGCCTTCTTGGCTTACCGCAAGCGCCGTTTGGTGCGCTACTTGGCTAAGGCCTCCATCTTCCAAGCGCCGGTGGCCGGGCAGCTTTTTCAGGTCATGGGGCATGTCCCGGTGGACCGTATCGATGGCGGGGCGTCGATTGTCAAAGGCATCGAACTAGCCAAGAGTGGGGAACTCGTGGGGGTCTTCGCGGAGGGAACGATTTCCCGCAGCTTTGAAATTCGCAGCATGCGTAACGGTGCGGCGCGTATTGCGCATGGTGCGGGTGTGCCGATTATTCCGCAGGTTATCTTTGGCTCCCAGCGTATTTGGACGAAGGGGCAGAAGAAGCACTTGGGCCGCACGAAGACGCCGGTGCTGATTAAGGCTTTGGAGCCTTATTACACGACGGGCGATTTCGACGCGGATATCGCGGAGGTGCGCCGTCGGATGCAGGAGGCCCTGGAGGGCCTGTGGGCGGAGTATGAGACGGAGTTCGGACCGATGCCAGCCGGGGAGTTCTGGGTGCCCGCCCGCAAGGGTGGTGGGGCACCAACGCTGGAGGAGGCTGAGGCCCAGGACTCCGAGGTGGAGTCTGAGCGCTACCGCGTGCGCCGGCTGCGTGATGACCTGACTAACCTCAAGGACCGCGTCTCCGAGGCCACCGTGGAGCTCATGCGGGACCGGATGGCGCTGATGAAGCGGGATAACTCGGAAGAGGCAGAGGCAGTGCTTGGCGACGGCCCAAGCACCAACACCAATGGCAAGGAGAGCGCCGACGGCGCGGAACACATTGCTGATGCGGAAGGAAGCCCTGGCGTAGAGGCCGAAAGCTCAGCTACTGACAAAGGCAAAGAGCGCCCGCGTACTGCTCCAGAGACCCTGGAATGGATCAAGGAAAACCTTAACTCGGTGGTCGAGGAAGCCATGCGCGGCGTCGGGGAAGGCCGCGACAAGGTCACGGAGGTTATGGCGCAACTGAAGTCCGATGTGGTCGAGGCCCAGGCCTCTATGACTGCGAGCAGCAAGGAGATTTTTGCCGGTTCCGTGGTGGAGCAGGGTCTACTTTCTGCGGCGACGCAATCGCGCATTATTGTCTCCCGCCTGCCGCACCGCGTGAAGGCTCAATACTCTGAGGTGCCGCGCGTGATTGTGGCTGATCAGAGTGCGCTCAGCATGGAGAACGGGGAAATCTCGAGGCGGCTTCAGGAAGCGCTGACGCACTTGCACCCACAAGTGGAGGAGTTGGTGGTGCTCTCGCCGCAGGGCGAGGTGCTCGACGCCGCAGCCTTCGGCGACCTCCCCCAAACCTGTTGGCGGATCGCCTGTTCAGAAGGTGCTGACGGGGCACAGTTCAACGATGCTCCTGGGGGCGTAGTAGTCACGGCGTCCTCGCCCGCCGAGGGGCTGGCGGCTGTGGCGAAAAGGATCGGAGTCGAGCCTGCGGACCTTCTATTCTTTGCGAATGAGCCTGGTGATGAAACGTTTGCGGAGGGCGGGGAGGGCGTCGCCGTGCGCATGGTGGCGCTTGAGACTGCGCCCATTGAGGTGATTAAGGCTGCCCAAGCGGTGACCTATTCCGCGGAACGTTTCGGCATGGCAGAAGTACTGGAGGCCATGGCGCGCTTGCAGCAGGAGAAGAAATAAGTCTTGACACCCTGGACTTAAGAAGCGTTCGGAACGCCCGTTAGCACCCCCGGAAGGGGGTGTTATTTTATTTTGTCCACCTATGGAATGCCTTAAAAGATCCAGCTTACGGAAGCGGAACTTACGTGTGAGTAGCGTCTCCAGAGAGAAAATTGGGTGATCTATAGCATTGGCAGTGGGAGAAAACTTCTTCTTCATCCGCTATCCGAGCAATTAGCCGAGGAATCGGCACACTGGGTGCGTGGTGGATGAGCACAATATGCTGCGCATACCGTCAACGAGGGCAGGGCTTTCTGACGCCGTGCAGCGAGAGAGGAGACTCGGTCAACAATGACCACGACGAGTATTAACAGCTTCAACCCTGAGTATTTTGAAAAGACATGGAACGACTACTCCACCGAGGATTATGACGTCGTCATTATCGGCGGCGGCTCAGTCGGCGCTGGTGCTGCGGTGGATGCGGCCACCCGCGGTTTAAAGACGGCCGTGCTGGAATCCCAAGACTTTGCGGCAGGAACGTCCTCGCGTTCCTCCAAGATGTTCCACGGTGGCCTGCGCTACCTGGCGATGTTTGACTTCCGCCTCGTTGCGGAGTCCCTCAAGGAGCGCGAGCTCAACATGTCGACCCTGGCCCCGCACCTGGTCAAGCCGCTGAAGTTCATCTTCCCCCTGACCCACCGCGGTTGGGAGCGCGTCATGATGTTCGGCGGCTTTACCCTCTATGACCTCATGGGTGGTGCCAAGAGCGTCCCGATGCAGAAGCACCTCACCCGCAAGGGCGTGCTCAAGGTCACCCCGGGCCTCAAGGAGGATGCCGTCGTCGGTGGCGTGCGCTACTATGACACGCTTGTCGACGACGCCCGCCACACCATGACCGTCCTGCGTACCGCCGCTGAGTATGGCGCAAGCGTGCGCACCGGCACTGAGGTTATCGGTTTCGAGAAGGACAACCGCGGCCGCATCACCGCCGCAAAGGTCCGTGACCTCGAGACCGGCCGCGAGACCACCGTGAAGGGCAAGGTCTTCATCAACGCCACGGGTGTCTGGAACGACAAGATTCAGGACATGGCCGGCGCGGAGGGCAAGTTCACCGTTCACGCCTCTAAGGGCGTTCACATCGTGGTCCCGAAGGATGCCCTCGATGCGGATGCCGCGCTGTGCTTCGTCACCGAAAAGTCCGTGCTCTTCGTCATTCCGTGGGGCGAGTACTGGATCATCGGTACCACCGATACTGACTGGGAAAAGGGCTTGTCCCTGCCGGACCCGGCTCCGACGAAGGCGGATATCGACTACATTCTGGACCAGGTCAACCAGCGCGTGCGCAACAAGATCACCCGCGAGGACATCGTTGGTGTCTACTCCGGTCTGCGCCCGCTGCTGTCCGGTAAGTCCGACTCCACCACCAACCTCTCCCGCAACCACGCCGTTGCCCGAGTAGCCCCAGGCCTCGTCTCCGTTGCTGGTGGTAAGTACACGACTTACCGCGTCATCGGTAAGGACGCGGTGGACCTGGCCGCCAAGGAACTGGGCTTCAAGGTGGCAGAATCCGTCACCGAGCGCACCCCGATCTTGGGCGCGGACGGCTACCACGCTCTGGCCAACCAGGTTCCGGCGCTTGCTCGCCGCTACAACCTCGACGAGAAGCGCATCGAGCACCTGCTTGGCCGCTACGGTTCGCTCATCAGCGAGGTGCTGGCTCCGGCCGCCGAAGATGCCTCCCTCCTTGAGCCGATTCCGGGCGCAGAGAGCTACATCTGGGCAGAGGTGCGCTACGCCGTGACCCACGAGGGTGCACTGCACATCGACGACATCGTCTCCCGCCGCCTGCGCATAGCCATCGAATTCGCCGACCGAGGCGTGGCCGCTGCACAGCCGATTGCTGAGTTCGTCGCGCCGCTGCTGGGCTGGGACCAGAGCGACATTGAGCGCGAGGTTAGCCACTTCAAGCAGCACACCGAGGCGGAGCTTGCCGCCGAGGCTGCCCTCACCGACCGTGAGGCAAATGACATTCTCGAGCGCGCTGGCAGCGCACGAGCCACTAAGGAAGAAGCCTAAGCGTCACGGGGCCCAGCGAGGACGTTTGCTGTCTCTCGCTGGGCCTTTGTCCTAGGCAAAAGAGAAAGGACAAGTTATGACCGGAACTGATGCATTCCTGTGGGAGTTCCTTGGCACGGCAGTGCTGCTCCTGTTGGGTAACGGCGTCTGCGCCACTGTAAACCTCCGCACCTCCGCGGCGCGCGGTTCAGACTGGATCGTTATCGCAATGGGCTGGGGCCTCGGCGTCTACTTGGGTGCTAGCATCGCGGACCCCACTGGCGGTCACCTTAACCCGGCGGTGACCATCATGCTCGCTGTCAACGGCTCTCTTGAGTGGAGCCTTGTGCCTTATTACCTCCTGGGTCAGATCTTGGGCGCCATGCTCGGTGCTTTCCTGGCGTGGGCAACGTTTAAGCAGCTTTTCGATGCCAACAATGTCGACGAAGCCGGCAACGTCACCGGAGCCAACAAGAATACCGGCGGTATTTTCTTTACGAACCCGGCGCACCCGAATAACGGCTGGAACGCAGTGACAGAGTTCATCGCAACCACTGTGCTGCTCATGTTTATCGCCTTCGGTCCTGCCGGCGGCGAGCTCGGTCCGCTGAGCTACTTCGGCGTGGCCTTCGTCATCGTGTCTATCGGTCTGTCCCTCGGCACCCCCACCGGATATGCCATCAACCCGGTTCGTGACCTCGGCCCCCGCATCATGTACGCCTTTGTCCTCCCCATCAAAGACAAGGGCACTGGAAACTGGAGCTATGCCTGGGTTCCGGTCGTCGCGCCGACTCTCTCGGCCGTCGCCGTTGGCCTGCTATCCATAGCCCTTTAAAACACCCCCGACAAGGAGAAAGTTATGTCCACCAAGAGCTACGTTGCAGCGATTGACCAGGGTACGACCTCCACGCGTTGCATCATTTTCAACCACGACGGAGAGCAGGTGTCCGTCGGCCAGCTCGAGCACGAGCAGATTTTCCCAGAGAAGGGCTGGGTCGAGCATGACCCAGAGGAAATCTGGAGCAATACCCGCCGCGCGGTGGGTGAGGCCTTGGCCAACGGCGACATCAACGTTGAAGACATCGCCGCTTTGGGTATCACCAACCAGCGTGAGACCACCGTTGTGTGGGACAAGAACACCGGCAAGCCGGTCTACAACGCCATCGTGTGGCAGGACACCCGAACCACCGACATTTGTAAGGAACTCGCCGGCGACGACGGTGCGGACAAGTGGCGTCGTCGCACCGGCCTCATCATCAATTCCTACCCTGCCGGCCCGAAGGTGAAGTGGATCCTCGATAACGTCGAGGGCGCCCGCGAGCGCGCTGAGGCTGGCGAGCTGCTCTTCGGCACCATCGATACCTGGCTGCTGTGGAACCTCACCGGTGGCGCCGACGGCGACAACGGCCAAGAGGCCCTGCACGCGACCGATGTCACCAATGCCTCCCGTACCCTCCTCATGGACATCGAGAAGCTCGAGTGGGATGAGGAACTGTGCAAGGAGATGGGTATCCCGACCTCCATGCTCCCGGAGATCCGTCCGTCCCTGGGCGACTTCCGCACTGTCCGCGAGCGTGGCTCGCTGTCCGGTGTGCCGATTCGCGCCATCCTGGGTGACCAGCAGGCCGCCATGTTTGGCCAGGGCTGCTTCCGCCCGGGTTCTGCCAAGAACACTTACGGCACCGGTCTGTTCCTCCTGCTCAACACCGGTACCACGCCGAAGTTCTCCGATAACGGCCTGCTCACCACCGTGTGCTTCCAGCGCGAGGGCGAGCGCCCAGTCTATGCGCTCGAGGGTTCCGTCTCCATGGGTGGTTCCCTGGTGCAGTGGCTGCGCGATAACCTGCAACTTATCCCGAACTCCGCGTCCATTGAGAACCTGGCCCGCGAGGTCAAGGACAACGGCGGCGTCTACATCGTGCCGGCCTTCTCCGGCCTCTTCGCTCCGTACTGGCGCCCGGACGCTCGTGGTGTCATCGTGGGCTTGACCCGCTACGCCAACCGCAAGCACCTGGCCCGCGCGGTCCTGGAATCCACCGCGTACCAGACCCGTGACGTCGCTGACGCCATGGTTGCTGATTCCGGCGTGGAGATCACCGAGCTGCGCGTCGACGGCGGCATGACCATGAACGAGCTACTCATGCAGTTCCAGGCAGACATGCTCGGCGTGGAGGTTCACCGCCCGAAGAACGTGGAGACTACCGCCACCGGTGCGGCCTTTGCCGCCGGCTTGGACTCCGGCTTCTGGGATGACCTTAGCGTGCTGGGCTCCCAGCAGGGGGACTTCAAGGTCTGGAAGCCACAGCGCGAGAAGGACGAGGTAGACGCTCTCTACCGCGACTGGAAGCGCGCCATCAAGCGTTCCCTGAACTGGGAAGACGTCGACGATGACGACGTTATCGCCTAAGAGCTAACCAGGAGTCGTTGCACGAAGACGCGGCCGTCACGAGCATTCTCGTTGCGGCCGCCTTCGTCGTTTTAGAAGTCGCCGAGTGCGGCTGGACGCAACGCGGTGGTGGAGCTCCTGCGTGACAGTCGGACGGTGTGGTGGCTGACCACGTTGCGGGCACGCCATTGAGCGTGTCGCCCTGACGTAGACTCGGGGCTATGGCCAGTGACGTATTTTCGGACCGCGCTCCGCGCCTCATCATTAGTGATATCGACGGCACCTTATTGGACCGGAACCACCGGGTGCCCAGGCGAAACCGCGAAGCAGTGGCCCGCGCGGTTGCAGCGGGCAGCGAGTTCGCGCTGGCAACTGGCCGGCCCTTCCGCTGGATCATGCCTGTGCTGGACCAGCTGACCGTGCGCCCAGTGTGCGTGACATCAAATGGCGCGGTGATTTATGACTCAGCGGAAGACCGCGTGCTCTCCGCCCACGGACTCTCGCCGGAGGCCCTCGCGGAAACCGTAGAGGTAGCCACCAAGGTACTCGAGCCCCATGGCGGCGTTGGCTTTGGTGCGGAACGTGCGGGAGGCTCGGTTATGGATCCGGTTGAGGAACTCTTCGTGGTTGAGTCGCACTATTCGGAAAACGCGCTCTTCGAAGGCTTCGGGCTGGTCAGCGTGGGGGAGTTGGTGTCCCGGCCGGCGGTGAAGCTGCTGCTCCGCAACACCGCATTCTCCGCGCCGGAGCTCTACAGCCTCATCGCTCCCCACATCGATTCCGAGCTTGCCCACGTCACCTACTCGATGTCCGAGGGAATCCTCGAGGTGGCGGCCCCCAACGTGACGAAGCAGCGCGGAATTAAGTGGTTGGCCGAGCACCACGGTATCGCCCGCGAAGACATCATCGCCTTTGGCGATATGCCCAACGATATCGAGATGCTTGAGTGGGCTGGGTGCGGTGTTGCCATGGAGAACGCTCACCCAGATGTCGCGGCGGCCGCAGATACTGTGACGTTAGCGCACCACCAAGCAGGTGTGGCAAAGGTCCTTGAGCGTTGGTTCTAGCGCTGCTGTACCCCGCCGCGCTGTAGCCGTGAAACCCCGCGCTACCTGCCCTATTTGTGGCGGAACCTGAGAGTTTTTGCCTCCGGTTGCGGGGTGGGTGGTGGTGTTTTAGTCTTTGTCGCATGGGGGATTTGGAGACTTATTTCTCCTACCGCAGTTCGGGGTTGGAGCTTGTGGGGCTTGCGGTGGGCAGTGTGGATGATTTACGCGCGCGTGGTGCATCAAAGACTGATGCTGCGGAGTTGGCTGGGTTGCATGGGGTGTATTTCGGGCCGACGCGTTTTACGGGCAAGCAGCGCCAAGCGCGTGCGGCTGCTGCTTCTCACAGGCATGATGTGGCGACGTTGAGTTTGATCGAGTCCTATACCGCCAAGGTGAAAAAAGAGTTGGATGCGTGGAATCTGCGTGTCCGCTTGGCGGGGACCCCAGCAGACCGTATCCCGAAGGTGGCAAACGAACGGTTGAAGCAGTTGCGGCCGCGGCGGGTGCCGGAGGGCGGGGTGCGTCTGACGTATCGGAAGGTGGGGCCGCATTCGTTGACGATTACTGATTCAGCCTTGCGCATTAGTGAGATGCGCGGGGTGTTGGAGTCGATTAATCGGGCTGATTTGTTGGATGCGGTAGGCCAGGTGTTCTTTGATAAGGCACACGGGGGCACTAAGCCTGCGGTGGCTACCAATGTGGTGGTGACCTTGGATGAGTTTGATCGGATTGTGCGAGGTGAGGGTGATGATATTGAGCTGGTACTCACCAATGGCGGGCGGATGACTGGCCGGGAGTTTGTCACTTATAAGTTTGCTGAGGTTGGGTATGTCACGTTGGTGCATCCGACGATTGGGCCGGTGTGGTTGCACAGGGTGCGGCGTTTGGCGGGGTTTGAGCAGCGGATTATGGCCAGTGCGGAGCATCCGACGTGTGTGCGTGAAGGGTGCAATAAGCCGGCTGACTATTGCCAGGTGCATCATTTGGTGCCGTGGAAAGCTGGTGGGACCACGGATCCACCGAATTTGACGATGTTGTGTGCCTATCACAATGGCATCAATGATGATGATCCGGATAAGCCGACTGGTGCTGGCTATGTTTTCAGGCTGCGGGGTGGGGTGGATTATGTACCACCTTGGGCGGAGCCGATTACGTCCCAGCCGGCATACCAAGCGGCACAAGCTGCATTGCAGCAGCAGGCTAACGGGGATTTACTCGACGCAGTACCGCCGGATACCTAAACCCCAATCCCAAACACACGCTGAAGCGGAAGCCACCAGGTGGCTCCCGCAACATCGGCGATCCCACAGAGTGATTATGGCAAGGGCACTCGTAGAGGCTCACGGCTGAGGCTCGGAGCTTCCCTCACAACGGTGAGCCCCCTAGCCAAACGCGACTAGGGGCGCTCTGGGATTAGTCCGTAAAGACCTGAATCTGCTCAGTCTCCGGATTGTAGACAATGGATCCGCCCTGGAACTGCACGCGGACTTCCTTGCCGAGGCCGGTGGGGACTTCGTCGGACGTCGGCAAGCCGAGCGTTGCCGAGTTATTGCCCGACGCCCATTCCTTGGCGATGCGTCCCACCAGAGCGTGTGTACCGGTGTCTTCGGAGCTCAGCACGACGCCGTTCTGGAAGAGCTGGTAGATGATGCCTGCCGACTCATCCGGACCGCCGACCGCCAGGCCAAGTGCTGGGCCGAAGGCATTAAGGACCGCCGTCCACGTTTGCTTCAGGCCCTCGTTCTTGCTCAGGGCCAACACCTTGGTCACGATGCCCGGGATCTGCTCCAGCGGCAGGCCATTGACCGTCTTATCCGTGTCAATCTGCTGGTCCGAGCGGGCATACATGATGGCGAAGAGCGTGCCAGCCAGGCCGACTAGTGCGGTGATGGTGCCCATCGGGATTTCGGTATCACCCAGCGAGGACGTTGCCTCCTGTGCCGGGGCAGCCGGTGCGGGAGCAGACGGCGCATTGTTTTTCGGCGCAGAGCCAGAGGAGTCTGGGGTAGAGGTATTGCCGCTGCCCCAGTCCGTTGACGTCGAGCCCGACGCGCCCGACTTGATGGCGAGGTACTTCTTGTGCGCCGCCTGGCGGATCTTCGGCCACTGGGCGATGGTGTAGCGCCCCGGGCAGGCAGTGAAGTGAACGTCGCTGTGCCCGAAAAGGCCGTAGACCGGGGCAGAGGCACCAGCCGGGTAGCGCGAACCCTTGAAGCCCTCCGAGGGCAGGGAGACGCGAGAGGTCGGATCAACACCAGAAATCGCGCCCTTCCAGCCAGCAAGGTCGGTGACGGACTCCAGCAAGGCCTCCGTCGGCTGGGCCGTCTCGTAGTTACCAATCATGGAAATGCCCCACGTGTTCCGGTTGAAGCCACCGATGTGGGCGCCCTGCACGGCTTCATCGAGTCCGCCGTAGCGGCCCTCGTAGATGGTGCCGTACTTATCCACCAGCGCGTTGTATCCGATATCGCACCATCCCAGGTTCTGCGCATGGTACTTGTACGCGGCGCGCACCTGCGCGGCTGCCTGCGCGCGGGTGTAGTTATTGGAGCCCGCGGTGTGGTGCAGCGCAATGGCCTCCACACCATCGTCATAGGTGGGACTCGAGCAGCGGATGCTCTCATCCGCGCCCCAACCTGCGCGCGAGACCACGCGCGGCATACCGTCGGTCTCGGCGGTCGGCTCAATGACCTCGCCCTCCTGGGCGTTGCCGTCCATGAAGACAGCCTCCAGGCCTTCCACGTCGCTATTGGCGGGAAGTTCTTCGGTCTCGGCGACGGGGGCGATGTCGCCGACGTTGAAGGAGGCGTCGTCAAGCGCGGTGTCCTCAACGGGGGTTTCGGTGAACTCTTCGTCCAAATTCGACCCGGTTACCAGATCCACATTGTTGATGGAGACCTGCACGTCGTTGGTATCGCCCACGAAGATGAGCTCGGTGCCGTTCGTGGCGTTCGGATCATCGTTGTTGTAGGACATTGAGTCCATGTCGTACCACTCGGACCAGGACCCGTCTGGCTGCTTGGCGCGGACGAAGGCAGCGACATCGCGCGCGCCCTTCCAAGTCACGGCAAAAGAGGAGAAGGTCTCATCGCGGTGGAATTGTTTGACGGCGCGCGGGCCTTCGCCCTCGCCTTGGGCGGCGATGGCCGGGTCATCCACCACGACCGTTTCGCCAGAACCGAAGGACTCGGAGGCCGAACTTACTTCGATGGGCCCGCTGCCCGCTTCCTGGGTGTGGATAAGGGTTTGGCCGCCCACGGCTGCGGCGGCGACCACAGCGATCGAGGTGACCGTGGCGATAATCGGCGTGGACCACGTCGATTTCGCGGGAACAAGACGACGTTTGAGGTGCACTGTTACTCCCTAGGATGGTGTGCGCCACAAGGTTAAAAGGAGCGCAAAAAGTTAACTAACGGGACAGATGTTACGTCAGGTGTTGGAGTGAAAGGGGGTGTGACACGCGAGTTTTCTCGCTTGGGTGTCACCCGCCGTTCTATGCGCGTTACTGCTTTAAGCTGATGCTCATGACTGCATATGACCTCATCGTTGTTGGATCTGGATTCTTCGGCCTGACCGTGGCCGAGCGCGCAGCCTCCCAGCTGGGCAAGAAGGTGCTTATCGTCGAGCGCCGCGAGCACCTAGGCGGCAACGCCTACTCGGAGGCTGAGCCGGAGACCGGCATCGAGGTCCACAAGTACGGCGCGCACCTCTTCCACACGTCGAACAAGCGCGTGTGGGACTACTGTAACCAGTTCACCGATTTCACTGACTACCAGCACCGCGTCTTTGCCATGCATGACGGCACGGCCTACCAGTTCCCGATGGGGCTGGGGCTGATTAACCAGTTCTTCGGCCGCTACTACTCCCCGGATGAGGCACGCCAGCTCATCAAGGAGCAGGCTGGTGAGTTCGCCGTGGATGAGGCGAAGAACCTGGAGGAGAAAGCCATCGCGCTCATTGGCCGTCCGCTCTACGAGGCCTTCATCCGCGACTACACCGCCAAGCAGTGGCAGACCGATCCGAAGGAGCTGCCGGCCGGTAATATTACGCGCCTGCCGGTGCGCTATACCTTCAACAACCGCTACTTCAACGACACCTACGAGGGCCTGCCCGTCGATGGCTACGCCGCATGGTTGGAGAAGATGGCGGAGCATGAGCTTATCGACGTTCAGCTCAACACCGACTGGTTCGACGTCCGCGAGGAGCTGCGGGAGGCGTCGCCAAACGCGCCGGTGGTTTACACTGGCCCGCTGGACCGCTACTTCGACTTCGCTGAGGGCGAGCTGGGCTGGCGCACGCTCGATTTCGACATGGAGGTGCTGGAGACCGGTGACTTCCAGGGCACCCCGGTGATGAACTACAACGACGCGGACGTGGACTACACCCGCATCCATGAGTTCCGCCACTTCCACCCGGAGCGCGCCGATAAGTACCCCAAGGATAAGACGGTGATCATGAAGGAGTACTCGCGCTTCGCGGAGAAGGGCGATGAGCCGTACTACCCGATTAACACCCCGGAGGACCGCTCCAAGCTGGAGGCTTACCGCAAGCTCGCTGCCGCTGAGGCCCGCGAGAACCAGGTCCTCTTCGGTGGCCGCCTGGGCACTTACCAGTACCTGGACATGCACATGGCCATCGCCTCCGCGCTGAGCCTGTTCGATAACAAGCTGGCTCCGTTCTGGAACGAGGGCAAGGCGCTGGAGCAGGAGCGCGGTCACTAGGCTGCTCCCGGTAGTGCAGCGTGGCGCGCTATGCTGAAACACCTCGATGGAAGGAGGTGACGGCATGGCGCAGCGCAAGAAGAAGCGCGCAGACCGCAGCATGTGGAAGATGTCCCCGGAGCGGCTCGAGGAACACCTCAAGCTGCGCAGTCGCGCAACGCGCATTCCCGATAAGAAGAAGGAACAATCCAAGAAGGCCTGCCGGAACACCCGGCGGGCCTTTGGCCGTTTATGGGGAGGTTTTGCCAGCGTGCGGAACTAGACCAAAGAAAATAAAAACTTGTGGTCTGGCCAACAATCACTTAAGGTTAACAGTAGGTTAACAATAGGCGAACAGAAAGTGAGTTTAGAGATGACTTCCCCGAACGCCCGCCGTTTCGATACCTTGCGCCACGACTTGCACGCAGATTATGGCCACGAGTACACCGCGCGGGAGATCGACTCCTTCCTCGATGCCACCATCGCGCGTCACGAAGCTGGTGCGACTTTAGAAGAATTCATTCCCGTGATGGTGGAGCGCGAGGTGCGCGCGCACTTCGGCACCCACCGCATCCACGTGCGTTTCTCCGCGGGCACCGACCACGCGCTGGCGCAGGCCGCTGTGGCGCTGACGAAGAAGTATGCTGGCGAGGCCCTGCTGGTCGACGCCGCCGTAGCCCACCCCGAAAATGATCCGGACTCGCACATGGCTCACGTGCTCCAGGAGCGCGGCATGGCGGAGCACCCGGACCGCTACGTCGAGGACCTGCGTCTGGTGACTATCCCTGACTTCATTGTCTACCTCGGCCGCGAGGTGCCGCGCGATGAAGCCGGCAAGGACGTCAAGATCTGGGACATCGCCACGGCGGAAACCGTGGAAGAGACCCGTGAGCTGGCCGATGACCTCGGCGCCCGCGTGCTTTACATGCTCAACCGCCTGGGTATCGAGCCCATCTCGGAGGATGCTGCCCTCACGGCTTAACTCGCTTTTCGGTTCGCCTCCTGCCGTTTCGCCGCGTGGGAACTCAGCGCAGCAGTTCTTAAGCACTAATCTTGGTTTCTGAATACTGTCGAAATCTGTGTGGAGAACCGAAGATATCGTGACTGCCAACAATACTGCTGCGTACGAACCCGTACAGCGCATCCTGCTGCCCAAGCGTGGCGAGCCGGTCGACGTCCGCATGCTCTACCTCATCGAGTCCGAGCAAAACCGCGAGCGCCTCAGCTGGAGTGGCCGCACTTCCGTGACCATCCCGGCCGGCGAAGAGGCCTCCTTCGAGACCTACTTCAATGCGTTCCCGGCCGCCTACTGGCGCCGTTGGTCCCAGCTGAAGTCCATCGTGCTGGTCATGGACGTCGAGGGAGAGGCCAATATCTCCCTGTACCGATCCAAGCAGGATGGCCAGCGCATCGCCGTCGCCAACCACGTGGTGACCACCGGGCACCACGAGTTCGAGCTGCCCCTGAAGAACTTCGAGGACGGCGGCCTGCTGTGGTTCGATGCCTCCGCCGTTGAGGACACCGTGCTTACCGACGCCGCTTGGTGCGCCCCGCATGCTCCGAACCCGCAGCTCCTGCCGGACGGCAGCGAGTATCCGGCGCAGGAGAAACGTGTGGCCGTGGGTATCCCGACCTTCAACCGCCCCACCGACGCCGTCGCGGCGCTGCAGGCGTTGGCGGAGGACCCGGTGGTGGACGGCATCATCGACTACGTCCTTATGCCGGACCAAGGGAACCAGCACCCCGCGGACGAACCAGGCTACGACGAAGCCGTTGCGCACTTCGGTGAGCGCTTCCGCGAGTTCCGCCAGGGCAACCTGGGCGGCTCGGGTGGCTACTCCCGCATCATGTTCGAGGCGCTGGAAAACACAGACTCGCCGTACATCCTCTACATGGATGATGACATTGCCATCGAGCCGGATTCCATCCTCCGCGCAGTCCAGGCGGCGCGTTATGCCGCCAAGCCCTTCATCGTGGGCGGGCAGATGCTCAACCTGCAGGAGCGCTCCCAGCTGCGCACCACCGGCGAGCGCGTGAATCGCGCTGACTTCATGTGGGGCGCGGCCGAGCACGCCGTTTATGACCATGACTTTGCCAAGTATCCGCTGCGCGCCATCGGTGATGCCCAGTCCCACCTCGATCCGAAGAAATATGACTCCCGCGCGCTGCACCGCCGCGTCGACGTGGAATATAACGGCTGGTGGATGTGCCTCTTCCCGCGTGTGGTCGCGGAGAGCATCGGGCAGCCGCTGCCGCTGTTCATCAAGTGGGATGACACCGAATACTCCCTGCGCGCTGCTGCCCACGGTTTCCCCACGGTGACCTGGCCGGGCGCGGCCATCTGGCATATGGCATGGGCGGATAAGGACGATGCCATCGACTGGCAGGCCTACTTCCACCTGCGCAACCGCCTCATCGTGGCGGCCCTCTACCACGAGGGTGATGCGCGCGGGATTACCAAGTCGATCTTTAAGTCCACCCTCAAGCACACCATGTGCATGGAGTACTCCACCATGGCCATCCAGCTGGAGGCCATGAAGGACTTCCTGGCAGGCCCGGACCAGCTCTTCGACATCCTGGAGTCCTCGCTGCCGCGCATCGCCGCAATCCGTAAGGAATTCCCGGACGCCGTCATTATCGATTCGGCGGACCAACTACCCGCGCCCACCGGCGCGCCGGGCGTGCCGACCCGCAATGTCGGCGGCCGCCTGGGCAAGATCAAGAAGATCCCGTGGCTTCTCAAGTCCGCCAAGCACCTGGTCACCAAGGAAGACCCGGCACACCATGAGGCACCGCAGCTCAACCTCACCCCGGAGGAGGCCCGCTGGTTCACGCTCTCCCGCGTCGATTCCGCCACCGTCTCTACCGCGGGTGGCACCGGCGTGGCCTTCCGCAAGCGCGACCGCGAGCTGGCCCTCGAGCTGGTGAAGTCCACCCGCGAGCTGCTCAAGGAAATCGAGGATAACTTCGATGACCTGCGCGCCGAGTACCGCGCGGCCCTGCCGGCGCTGACCTCCCGCGAGTCCTGGCGAAAGGTCTTCGATGCCCAATAAGCTTTCTGTCGCCGAATCCCACGTCCTTGAAAAGATTCAGGACGCGGCTTTTGATGCGCCCGGTGTTCTGCCCACCGCGCGGGGTTTAAGCCACTTCGGCGAGCACGCCCTAGGGTGGCTGGCGCTCTCCGGCTTAGGTGTCGCCGTGAATTACCAGAATCCGGCGCGTCGCCGCCAGTGGCTAGCCGTCGGTGCGGGTGCTTTCACGGCGCACGCGGCCAGCGTTGTGATCAAGCGCATTGTGCGCCGCAAGCGCCCGGACTATGACTACGTCAAAGTCGGCGTGAAAACCCCGTCTAAGCTGTCTTTTCCGTCGTCCCACGCGACGTCGACAAGCGCGTTCCTCGTGGGTGCAGCGCACGTTCTAGGAACCCCGGCACCGCTCGTTGGTGTGCCGGTCATGATGGCCTCGCGTATGGTGCTCGGGGTACATTACCCATCCGATACGGCGATCGGTGCCCTGCTGGGAGCCGCCACCGCGGAAGCATGTCACCGCTATGAAAGGAAGACCGCATGAGCGAACGACCCAACCGCGTCGACGACGGCGAACAGAGAGTCTTCCACTCTGAGCCGCATACCTCCGGCATCGATACCGGCCGCAAGCGCAAGCCGCCGAAGAACCTCGCCGATGGCATGGTGAAGGCCCTGCGCCCCAAGCAGTGGGTCAAGAACGTTTTGGTCTTGGCCGCTCCTGCGGCTGCGGGCGCGGAGTCGCTGTTTCACACGCGCGTGCTTCTCGACGTCCTCCTCGCCTTCATCGTCTTCTGCATGGGCGCGTCCTCCATCTACCTCATCAACGATGCCCGCGATGTAGAGGCTGACCGCGCGCACCCGACGAAACGCTTCCGCCCAATCGCGGCCGGCGTGCTTCCGGTGGGCCTGGCCTATGTCATGGCGGCAGTGCTCATCATCGGTTCGATCGGCCTGTCGTTCCTGGCCACGGCGGGCCTGGAGCTCGCCATCGTCATGGCCATTTACATTGGCCTGCAGCTGGGCTACTGCTTCGGGTGGAAGCACATGCCGGTGATCGATATCGCCTTGGTGTCCTCCGGCTTCATGTTGCGTACCATGGCCGGCGGTGTGGCCGCGGGCATCGTGCTGTCGCAATGGTTCCTGCTGGTTGCCGCGTTCGGCTCCCTGTTCATGGCCTCGGGCAAGCGCTACTCGGAGATCCTTCTAGCGCAGCGCACGGGCGCCAAGATCCGCAAATCCCTGGAGGGCTATACTCCTACCTACCTGCGCTTCGTGTGGACCCTGGCGGCCACTGCAGTTGTCATGTCCTACTCCCTGTGGGGATTCCAGCTCTCCAACGAGTCTGATGGCCCGGCCAGCGTGTGGTACCAGGTGTCCATGGTGCCGTTTACCATCGCGATTCTGCGCTATGCCGCCGACGTGGACCGCGGCAACGGCGGTGCCCCGGACGAGATTGCCTTGGAGGACCGCGTCCTCCAGATCCTGGCCCTGCTGTGGCTGGCCTGCATCGCCATGGCTGTTTACATCATGCCAGTCATGATGGGCTAAACTCTCTCCTCATGCGAAAATCCGATACACGTACCGTGGCCGCGCTCAGCGCGTTGGCCTCGGTCATCGTGATCGGAGTTTTCTCGTTTTGGGGTGGCTTCGCCCGCCGCTGGATTTCCGACGACGGCCTGATCGTCCTGCGCACGGTGCGCAACCTTGAGGAAGGAAACGGCCCCGTCTTCAACATCGGCGAGCGCGTGGAGGCCAATACCTCCACGCTGTGGCAGTACCTCATCCTGCTCGTGCGCTGGCTGACGAACGCCCCGTTGGAATCCATCGCCGTCAACCTGGGCCTCCTACTGGCAGTCGCGGCGATGGTGCTGGGGGCGTGGGCCACGGCGCGGGCCTTCTACCGATCGGGCCAGTTTTCTGCACCACTCGTGGCTCCCGCCGGCGCGCTGGTCTACCTCGCACTGCCTCCGGCCCGTGATTTCTTCACCTCCGGGCTGGAATGGGGACTGTCCATCTTCTACCTCGCCGCCCTCTGGGCGCTGCTGCAGCACTGGGCGCAATCCCGCACGAATACTAGTGCTTATTGGCTCGCGCTGTGGGCTGGTTTGGCCTGGCTCGTGCGCCCGGAGTTCGCGCTTTACGGCGGCCTTGCCGGCCTCCTGCTTTTGGCAGCGCACCGCAACTGGAAAGCCTGGCTCGGCATCCTCGGCGCGGCCCTGCCCATCCCCGCGGGTTACCAGTTCTTCCGCATGGGCTATTACGGCCTATTGACGCCGCACACGGCGGTGGCAAAGTCGGCGTCGTCAAGCGCGTGGGGCAGCGGCCTAAACTACCTGCAGGATTTTATAGGGCCTTATGCCCTGTACCTGCCCGTTCTCGTGCTGGCGGGTGCGGCGCTGTGGACCTTCCGCGCCCAGCTGCTCCCGGCAGCCCTGCGCAGTTCCACCACCGTGACCTACCTGATGGTCGGGGCCGCGGCGGTGCACGTGCTGTACGTGCTGCGCGTCGGCGGTGACTTCATGCATGGCCGCATGCTGCTGCTGCCGCTCTTCGCTGCGCTCCTCCCGGTTTTCGTGCTGCCGCTAAAGGAGCTGGTGTCCGCGCTTGCAGCAGTCTTCTGTGCGGTGTGGGCTGTCGTCATCGTGCTGCGCGGGCACCCGATGGACTGGGAGGCTTATGAGCAACCGCTGTCTATCGTGGACGAACGTGATTTCTGGACTTATGCCACCAACCGTGAGGCGGGCTACCCGCCGCGCTCGGCCAAAGACTACCTGGGGATGAAGTTCATGCGCGGCTATGAAGAAGCCGGCGAGAAACTGGTGGACGGAGATGCCCTGGCCACGATCTATGTGGAAGATGAGGAGAAGGACCTTCTCAATTGGCTCACCGTTCCGCGCGAGCCGGGTATGGATCAGCCGCCGACGGTGTATCTGGTGAACTTGGGCATGACGTCGATGAACGCGCCGCTCAATGTCCGAGTTCTCGACACTATCGGCTTGGCCACCCCGCTGGCGGCGCGCATGCCCCGTGAGGAAGGCGGGCGCGTGGGCCACGACAAGCACCTCGACGTGGAGTGGCAGGCTGCGCAGACGGGCGCGGACATCGAGTACCTCCCGCCGTGGTATGACAAGGACAAGACCCGCCAGGCGCGAGCGGCGCTGGCGACGCCAGAGGTGCAGGAGCTCATCGCTTCCTACAGTGAGCCCCTAACGCGGGAGCGCTTCCTCAAAAACCTGACCTTCTCACTGACCTCGGGCCGCACCCTCATGCTCTCCGATGAGCCCAGCGATTATCCTGTCCATTAGCTTGGTGTGAGCTGGGGAGCACCCCCATGGGTAGGCGAAAATTGCCAGGGTGCGTTACGCTACGAAAGATTCCTGTTATTGATCTGTAACTATCGCTGGCGTGTTGGCGATGTACTAGTGGCAGTAAAAACGTTAAGGAGAAACATGAGTTCACTAAGCTCCGGCCTGCGGACTCGGGTCCTCTCAGTGGTGGCAGCCATCGCTGTGGCTCTGGGCCTGGTCGTGACCGCGGGTACGCAAGAAGCATCCGCCGCTCACCGTGACTGGCTGCGTGGCGACGCCACCGGCGCCTGCGAATGGGATCGCGTCGGTTACTGGGTACAGCGCTGCGACGTGTGGTCCCAGGCCATGGGCCGCAACATCCCAGTGCAGATCCAGCCCGCTAAAAACGGCGGCAATGCGGGTCTTTACCTGCTCGATGGCCTGCGCGCTACCGATTTCACCAACGCATGGGTCAATGACGTCAACGCTGCGCGCAGTTATGTAGACCACAACATCACCCTGGTGATGCCGGTGGGCGGCGCGGGCTCCTTCTACGCGGACTGGAACGGTCCGGCTACCTACGATCTGGTCAAGCCGGTCAACTACCAGTGGGAGACCTTCCTGACGCAGGAGCTTCCGGCCTACCTTGAGGGCAACTTCGGCGTGGCCCGCAACAATAACTCCATCGCTGGCCTGTCCATGGGTGCTACCGCTGCGATTACCCTCGCGGGCAAGCACCCAGAGCAGTTCCGTCAGGCGCTGTCCTACTCCGGCTACCTCACCACGACCTTGCCGGGTGCCCAGACCTTCATGCGCCTGGCGCTTCTCGACGCCGGCGGCTTCAACATCAACGCCATGTACGGGTCCATCATCAACCCGAAGCGTTTCAGCAATGACCCCTTCAACCTGATCCCGGATTTGGCTGCGAACGGAACGGATGTCTACGTCTCCGCCGCCTCCGGCATCCCGGGGCCGCTGGATCAGCAGCGCTACCGTCCGGAACACATCGCGGCCGGCGTGGCGCTGGAGGGCTTTGCCAACGGCACCACCCGCCTGTGGGAGTTGAAGGCTCGCGCCATGGGTGTTCGCTTGCAGACGAATTACCCGGCCCAGGGCCTGCACAACTGGGAGCAGTTCGGCTACCAACTCGAGCGCTCCAAGCCGCAGGTGCTTAACGTTATGAACGCCTGGTAAGTACTTACTGTCTCGCCGCCGTGCTTAAGAGCACGGCGGCTTTTTCATTGGTTCGCTGGGCGTGTCCCCCTACCGAAAGTCTCAAGTTAAACTTAAACTTGAGAACACATTAGACCGCTCACCACGCGTGCGGCGGCGAGTTCCGCAGGAGGGGAACCTGCGGAGCCCGCTCGCGGCACCGCGTGCCCTCATCTCGATTTACCCCTACAAGGACTCTTCAATGCCGAACACTGCGTCAACTCAGCCCCGCCGGTCCGCCAAGGCGTCCGGCCTGCGTTCCCCGTCCGCAGCCCGCAAGGGCCTGACCATCGCCGCACTGCCCACCGCCGTGGCAGTGGGCTTTGCGCTGCTGCCAATCGCCAACGCGCAGTCGTCCAGCTCCTCCACCGAGGGCATTACTGATCTCCTAGGCAGCTCCAACCTTTCCGATTCCTTCGCTCCCTCTAATCCGCCGCAGCGTACTCCGGTAGATACCGAATACCCGGAGATTGAGGGCCTGCCGGAGGGCGTATCTGTTTCCCGCGTTGAGTACCTGACCAACCGCCACCTCATGGTCTACATCAAGTCCGCCGCCATGCCGGACAAGGAGCAGGTCGTACAGATCCAGCTCGCGCGTGACTGGTACTCCAGCCCGGATAAGACCTTCCCGGAGGTCTGGGCGCTGGACGGCCTGCGTGCCCGCGATGACGAGTCCGGCTGGACTATCGAGACCAACATCCTCTCCCAGTACGCCGACCGCAACGTCAACCTCATCATGCCGGTGGGCGGTGAGTCCTCCTTCTACTCTGACTGGCAGAAGGAGGACAACGGCACGCACTACATGTGGGAGACCTTCCTGATGCGGGAGCTTATCCCGATTCTGGAGAAGGGCTACCGTTCCAACGGCAAGCGCGCCGTTACCGGTATCTCCATGGGTGGTACCGCCGCCATGAACCTAGCTGAGCGGAACCCGTGGGCCTTCAAGTACGTTGGCTCCTTCTCGGGCTACCTCGATACCACCACCACGGGTATGCCGGAGGCTATTACCGCTGCCCAGGCTGATGCTGGCGGATTCACCTCCACCAACATGTGGGGTGACCTCTACTCCCAGGATTGGATTGACCACGATCCGAAGCTGGGCATCGAGAACCTCAAGGACATGAAGGTCTACGTCTCCGCTGGCAACGGCAAGGATGACTACGGCCAGCTTGGTTCGGTGGCCAAGGGCAAGGCCAACATGGCCGGCGTGGGTCTAGAGGCAATCTCCCGCATGTCCACCCAGACCTTCGTTGACTACGCCAAGCGCGCCGGTGTCGAGCCGGTCGTGAAGTTCCGCCCGACCGGCGTTCACAGCTGGGAGTACTGGCAGTTCGAGATGACCGAGGCCTGGCCTTACATCGCTGATTCCCTCGGCCTGGACAAGAGCGACCGCGGCGCTGACTGCACCCCGATCGGCGCTATTGCAGAGGCCACCAAGTCCGGCATTATCGGTGACTGCGTGAACAACGAGTATGACGTTGCCGATCGCGGCAAGGCCCAGGACTTCCAGGCCGGTACCGCTTACTGGTCCCCGGAGACCGGTGCCCACGCCGTCATTGGCCGCATTGGTGCGCGCTACTCCGAGCTCGGTGGCCCGACCTCTTGGCTGGGCTTCCCGAAGACCGGCGAGGAAAAGACCCCGGACGGCCGCGGCCGCTACGTCCACTTCGAGCACGGTTCCATCTACTGGACCCCGGAGACCGGCGCTTGGCCCATCTCGAAGGACCTCTTCGATGCCTGGGGCAAGAACGGCTTCGAGGGCGGCGACCTCAAGTACCCGGTGTCCGAGCCGCGCAAGGTTGGCGAGGGCGAGGTCCAGGACTTCGAGAACGGCGTGCTAACCCGCAACCCGGATGGCTCCACCCACATCGTGCACGGTGCTATCGGCGCGAAATACAAGGAACTGAAGGCTGCCGAGTCCGAGCTGGGCTACCCGGTGGGCGAGGAGACGGCCGTCAACGGCGGCTTCTTCCAGGAATTCGAACACGGCAACATCTACTGGTCCATGGATTCCGGCGCGCACTACATCCTCAAGGGCAAGATTTTTGATGAGTGGGGCAAGCACGGCTGGGAGCAGGGTGAGTTTGGCTGGCCCACCAAGGACTACGCCTCCATTCCGGCAGGCGGACTGACTCAGTCCTTCCAGCACGGCGTCATTCGTGAGGTCATGGGCCAGGTCCAGGCGGATAAGAAGTAGGGACTGTCATGCGTCTTTTCTCTGCCCGACCCACCGCAGCAGCTGGTGCGGCGGTGCTGCTTGCGGCCGGCACCTTGCTGAGCGCTTGCGGTTCCGCCACCGTCGACGAGGGTGATGCCACCGAAACCTCCGTGGCTCCGCTGGAGCGCTCCTCGGTGGCGAGTGGTGAATCGTCGGCAAGCAAGGCATCCGAAAGCTCTGCATCCGCCTCGGCCGAGCGAACGCCAGGCGAGGAGCCGGAAGACCGTGGTGCGCGCGAGATCTCCGAAATCCCAACGCCCGCGCCCGCGCAAGGCCCGGACCAGGACTTCCTGGCTGCAGTGGCTGAGAAAGGTGTGAACATCGACGGCGTAGAAGACCAACTGGTGGGGGCTGCGCAAGCTTCCTGCCAGGGCGATGCCGTCACCGTGCCGGCTGTGGCCGGGCAGCTCATCGAGCAGGGTCGCACGGAACTCAGCCACGAGGACGTCGTCCAGCTCATCACCGAGCAGGGCAACAAGCTCTGCGCTCAGTAATGTGGCAGGGATTTTCCAGCCAATCCCGCGCCTTGTCAAGGTAGAAATTTCTTCATGCGTAAAACACTCACCGTCCTTGCCGTCGTTGTTCTCCTAGCCGTGATTGGCGGGGGAGCGGTCCACTTTCTCAATACCAATGAGGAAGGAGAGCAAGGGAACCTGGCGGAGCCCGCCCCCTCCCAGGAGGAGGGGGACGCGAGCCCCGAGCAACCGGACTGGTGCCCGCGCGTGGAGTTTATCTCCGCTCCGGGAACGTGGGAATCCGCTGCGGACGATGATCCCATTAACCCAGGCGCGAACCCGAACTCCTTCATGCTGTCGATTACGAATCCTCTGAAGGAGGCCTACGTCCCCGAGGACGTCAAGGTGTGGACGCTGCCGTACACCGCGCAGTTTAAGAACATCAACGCGCAGCACGAGATGAGCTACGACGATTCCCGCAATGAGGGCACCTCGCGCCTAGAGGGCGAGTTGACCTACATGCACGAGACCTGCCCGAACACGAAATTCATCCTGAGCGGATTTTCGCAGGGAGCGGTCATCGCGGGTGATGTGGCGGACCGGATTGGCGGCGGTAACGGTCCCGTGCCCGCAGAAAGCGTGGCGGGCGTAGCTCTCATTGCGGATGGGCGGCGCCAGGATGTCGTGGGCATTAACCCGGGCGCGCACGTCGGCGGTGTGGGCGCGGAGATTGCCCTGCAGCCGGTCTCGACGTTGATTCAGGGTATCGTCCCGGGTGCCACGATGCGCGGTGAGCGCGCCAATGGCTTCGGGGCGCTGGCGGACCGCACCTTCCAAATCTGTGCGCCGAATGACTCGATTTGTGATGCCCCGCTGGATGTCAGCAACGGGCTCGAACGCGCGCGTGATCTCATCGACGCCAACGGTGTTCATGCACTGTATGCCTACAATCCGGACGTCATCGAAGGCACCACGGCCAATCAGTGGGTCACGCAGTGGGCGAAGGACACCATCGACGCGCAGTAGTGCTTGGCGACGCCCCCGCACCCCACCTCCACCGCGTGCCATGTAACGCTCGGCACATCTCTTCTGATATTTTCAATGTCAAAAGTACGTGAAGTAGGGGTGCGTGCCCCTCTCAACCCTACGAAGGAGCTTTCCCACATGGACCTGAAAGCCTTGATCGGCCAGTTCTTCGACGAGAAGGGCAACATTGCCCTACCGCCTCACCTCACATTGGCGGGGCTCGCTGAACACGTCTATGCCGCGGAGCAGCAGGCGGGAATCCCGGATCGCCCGGTCATGCGCCAGTGGGTCTATACCGATAACCCGGAGGGCACCCCGCGCGATATCACCCGCTCCCAGGTCAATACCCGCATCAAGGCGGTAGCAGCACGCCTGCAGCAGGTGGGCAAGATGGGGGATCGTGTGGCGATCCTGGCGGGCAACTCTCCCGAGTACATCTTCGGTTTCCTCGGCGCGATGTACGCGGGCATGACGCCGCTTCCGCTCTATGATCCGAACGAGCCCGGCCACACCGACCACCTGCGGGCGGTCTTTGGTGACGCGAATCCGTCGATCGTGCTGACTAATAACATCTCGGCCGCGGCGAACCGCGCATACTTCTCGGACCGCCCGGCGGCTGAGCGCCCGCGCATCATCTCCATCGACTCCCTGCCGGATTCCTTGGCGCAGAGCTGGGTGAACCCGCTGGAGACCGAGGAGGGCAAGGCGGCCCTGGCCGCGCTGCAGACCGCGCCGGTGGACCACCCGGCCTTCCTGCAGTACACCTCCGGCTCCACCCGCACCCCAGCGGGTGTGCTGCTGACCAATCGCAACATCATGACCAATGTGTTGCAGATCTTCACCGCGGTGCAGATCAAGATGCCGGCGCGCGTGGTGTCCTGGCTACCGATGCACCACGATATGGGCATCATCCTGGCAACCTTCGTGACTATCTTGGGCCTCAACCTGGAAATCATGACGCCGCGTGACTTCGTGCAGCAGCCCAAGCGCTGGATTGACCAGCTCAAGCGCCAGCCCATCGATGAGCAGCTGCAGGGAACCTATGCCGTGGTTCCCAACTTCGCCCTCGAGCTCGCCGCGCGCTACGGCGCCCCGGCGGAAGGTGAGACGCTGGACTTCAGCAACGTTGATGGCATCGTGATCGGCTCGGAGCCGGTCACGGAGTCCGCGGTGAATTCCTTCTGGGAGACCTTCGGCAAGGAAGAGTACGGCTTGCGCCGCGATGCCCTGCGCCCCTCCTATGGCATGGCGGAGGCTTCGCTGATTGTGACCACCCCGCAGACATTGGAGCGCCCGATTATTTCCCACTTCGACCGCGAGCGTTTGGCCGACGGCGAGGCGGTCATCGTGGAGAAGTCCGCGGACTCCGTGGCTTATGCCTCCTGTGGTCAGAGCGTCGTGGCTCAGCACCTGACCATCGTGGACCCAGAGACCAAGGCCGAGTTGCCGGATGGCCGAGTGGGCGAAATCTGGCTCCACGGTGATAACCGCGCGGCCGGTTACCTGGACCGCGCGGAGGAAACCACCTCGACCTTCCACAACACGCTGGGGGAGCGCCTGAAAGAGGGCTCCCGCGTGCCGAACGCGCCGGAGGATAACAACTGGTTGGCCACCGGTGACCTGGCGGCAATCGTGGATAACCAGCTCTACATCACTGGCCGCCTCAAGGACCTCATCGTGGTGGCTGGCCGCAACCACTACCCGCAGGACATCGAAGGCACCGTGCAGGAGGCCTCGGGCCACGTACGTGCGGATTCCATCGCGGCCTTCTCCGTGGAGGGTGGTAGCACCGAGGAACTCGTGCTGCTCATTGAGCGCGCCGACGGCGCCAACCCAGCCGATGACGCCGCCGCGTCCGAAGCCATCCGCTCCGCAGTCTCCGCGCACCACGGCGTGACGCCGGCCGTCATCCAGTGGTTCAACGCTAATGAGATCAAGCGCACCTCCTCGGGCAAGATTGCCCGCCGCGTGGCGAAGAAGAGCTACCTCGCTTCCTAGGCCTTCCGAAACCACGCCTTTTCAACCCCCGTTTCCGCGCAACCGCGGAGCGGGGGTTGTCGCTGCCTGTGGGTATGTCGGTTATGAAACCCAAGTTAACAAAGTGGGATAATTGTCCGATAACCCCTATATACGCATCGATGTGCGCGCTTTTGTGCTGCGCAAAATCGACCGCACATTTAGTTAGTTTTAGTCCGCGTAAGAAAGCTAGAGATTTATGACCGTTGAAGAGCTTCGTGGCTGGCTGCGCACCTGGGTTGCGCAGACCACCGGCCTATCAGCTGAGGAAATCACGGACACCAAACCGTTGGAGAATTTCGGGCTGTCCTCGCGTGACGCAGTCGTCCTCTCCGGCGAGTTAGAAAACCTCCTCGGGATTAAGCTCGAGCCCACCGTGGCCTACGAGTACCCCACCATTGCGCAGCTGGCCGAGCGCCTTGTCAACGGCGCGGCCGGCACCTCGGCAGAAAGCGCGCCGCGTGAGGCTTCGCCGCGTTCTGCTTCCCTCGCGGGCGGGGATATCGCCGTCATCGGCTATGCCGGCCGTTTCCCGGGAGCCAAGAACGTCGACGAGTTCTGGACCATGCTCGTCGAGGGCCGCGCGGGCACCGGCCCGTTGCCCGTCGGGCGCTGGTCGGAGTACTCCTCCGACCCAATTACCAGCGAGAAGATGGAGCAGCAAAACACCGACGGCGGCTACATCGAGGACATCGCCTCCTTCGACGCCGAGTTCTTTGGCCTCTCCCCACTGGAGGCGGCCAATATGGACCCGCAGCAGCGCATTCTCCTCGAAGTGGCGTGGGAGGCCCTCGAGGATGCCGGCGTGCCTGCCAACCAGCTGCGCGGCACCGCCACCGGTGTCTACATGGGCTCCACCAACAATGACTACGGCATGCTCATTACCGCCGACCCGGCTGAGATGCACCCTTATGCCATGACGGGTACCTCCTCAGCGATCGTGGCTAACCGCCTTTCCTACGCCTTCGATTTGCGCGGCCCTTCCCTCAACGTGGATACCGCGTGCTCGGCTTCCCTCGTCGCGGTCAACCAGGCGGTGAAGGATCTGCGCGTGGGTGCGGCCGATACGGCCCTCGCCGGCGGCGTGAACATCCTGGCCTCGCCGCACGCCTCCATCGGCTTTAGTGAGCTGGGTGTCACCTCGCCCACCAGCGCCATCCACGCCTTTTCCGATGATGCCGATGGCATCGTCCGCGCGGATGCGGCGGGCGTGCTCGTGCTCAAGCGCTTGGAGGACGCCGAGCGCGACGGCGACACCATACACGCCGTCATCAAGGGCTCCGCGGTCAACTCTGACGGCCACTCCAACGGCCTGACCGCCCCCAACCCAGACGCGCAGGTCGACGTCCTCGAGCGCGCCTACGCCGACGCCGGCATCCGCCCGCAGGACGTGGACTACGTCGAGGCCCACGGCACCGGCACCATTCTCGGTGACCCCATTGAAGCCACCGCGCTCGGCCGCGTGTTGGGCCCGGGCCGCCAGGCCGCCAACCCGACCCTGCTCGGCTCCGCCAAGACCAACATCGGCCACTCCGAGTCCGCCGCTGGCGTCGTGGGCCTCATCAAGGTCATCGAAGGCATGCGCCACGGCGTCATCCCACCAAACATCAACTACGTGGGCCCCAACCGCTATATCGATTTTGACGCAGAGCACCTCGAAGTGGTCGAGGATCCGCGCGAGTGGCCTGAATACTCCGGCCAGAAAATCGCCGGTGTTTCCGGCTTTGGTTTCGGCGGCACCAATGCACACGTCGTTCTTACGGATTACCGCGGGCTGACCCACCAGGATGCCCCGCAGGTCGCCATCGGCGAGGGCCAGCCAGTAGCCCTGCCGGTCTCCGGTTTGCTGCCATCCCGCCGCGCCGCGGCAGCGGCTCACCTGGCGGACTACATCGAAGCGGAGAACCCGAACCTGCTCTCCCTGGCCCGCACCCTCGCGCGCCGCAACCATGGGCGTTCGCGTGCGGTAGTAACGGCGTCGTCAAGCGAGGAAGCTGTCAAGCGCCTGCGTCAGGTCTCCGAGGGGACCGTCTCCGTCGGGATCGCCGCGGCGGATTCCCCGACGGTGCACGGACCAGTCTTCATGTACTCCGGTTTCGGCTCCCAGCACCGCAAGATGGCCAAGGACATGATCGAGATCTCGCCGCTGTTCAAGGAGCGCTTGGAGGAGCTTGACGCCATCGTCCAGCGCGAATCCGGCTGGTCCATTCTGGAGCTGGTGCACGACGACGCCCAGACCTATAACACCGAAACCGCGCAGGTAGCCATCACCGCCATCCAGATCGCGCTGACGGACCTGCTCGCCACCTTCGGCGTGCGCCCGGCCGGCGTTATCGGCATGTCCATGGGTGAAATCGGCGCGGCCTACTCTGCGGGCGGCATCACGGCGGCCGACGCCATGCTCATCGCCTGCCACCGCGCGCGCCTCATGGGCGAGGGCGAGGCTTCGCTGCCGGAGGACCAGCAGGGCGCCATGGCCGTCGTCGAGCTTTCCGCCGAGGAGATTGACGCCCTGCCGGGTTCCATCGAACCCGCCGTCTACACCGGCCCGGGCATGACCACCGTGGGCGGCCCGCGTGAGGAGGTCCTCGCGCTGGTGGAGCGCCTCGAGGGCGAGGGCAAGTTCGCCCGCGCGCTCAATGTCAAGGGTGCTGGCCACACCTCCGCCGTTGACCCGCTCCTGGGTGAGCTCTATGCAGAAATCGCTGGCATCGAGACCCGCCCGCTGCACACGACGCTCTTCTCCTCCGTGGACCGCGGCAAGGTCTACCGCCCCGGTGCGGTGCTGCACGATGAGGACTACTGGATCCGCATGACCCGCAAGCCCGTCTACCTGCAGGACGCGGCGGAAGCGGCGTTCGCGGCCGGCCACATGCAGATCGTGGAGATTTCCCCGAACCCGATTGCGCTGATGGGCCTGATGTCCACCGCTTTTGCCGCGGGCAAGGCGGATGCGCAGCTGCTCTACAGCCTGAAGCGCAAGGTGGAGCCCACCGAGTCACTTCTGGACCTGCTGGGCAAGCTCTACGTTGCTGGAACGCCGGTGGATTACACTAAGGTCTTTGGCTCCGGCGCGCTTGTCGACGCCCCCCATACCCACTTCCGCCGCCAACGTTTTTGGACCAATGCTCGTCCGTCTTCTGGTGTGTCCGGTCTGCCGGGTGCGCGCGTGAGCTTGCCGGAGGGCGCGGTGGCTTTCTCCACGAACGCCGACCAGGCGCCGAGCGCGCTGGCCATCCTGGAGGCTGCCGCCGAGGCCGTGACCCCGGGCGCCCATATCGCGGCGAGCGAGGAGCACCTCGACCTGCCCGCGAAGGGCGAGGTCACCACGATTGTCCGCCGCACGCTGGGTGGACTGTCGCTGGCGGTGCACTACGTGGACGGAGCAAGCACCAAGCTTGTCGCGGAGGGCTTTGCCTCGACTCTCAACCTTGCCGAACCCGCTGCGGCCCCGGAGCCGAGCCTGCCGCAGGCTGTGACCGCGCCGCAGTTCGCGGACCCCGACGTGGGCGCCGATGCCGTGCGCTGGGACCCGGCGACGGAGAGCGTGGAGGAGCGCTTGGCACTCATCGTGTCGGAGTCCATGGGCTACGACGTCTCCGATCTCCCGCGTGAGCTGCCGCTTATTGACCTGGGCCTGGATTCGCTCATGGGTATGCGCATTAAGAACCGTGTGGAGAATGACTTCCAGATTCCGCCGCTGCAGGTGCAGGCGCTTCGCGACGCCTCCCTCGCCGACGTCATCACCATGGTTGAAGAGGCCGTGTCCGAGCAGCCCGGTTCTGCCGCACAGGCACCGGCCGACGTGGCCGCTGAAGCTGGAACCGCGAGCACTGACGCACCTTTCGCGCTCACCGAGGCCGACCACACCGGCGCGAACGACACCACCGTGAGCGCGAAGGGAGGCGCAGATAAGCCGAACGGCGAAAGCGGCGGCATGGACGAGAACCGCGCAGGCGTCGGCGTCGCACCGCGCGATGCCTCCGAGCGTATGGTCTTCGGTACCTGGGCCACCTTCACGGGCAAGGCCGCGGCCGGCGTGACCTCTGCGCTGCCGCAGGTCAGCGATGAGGTCGCCGCAAAGATTGCCGAGCGCCTCACCGAGCGCGCCGGCATCGAGGTCACCGCACAGCAGGTCCAGGAAGCCGAAGCCCTGGAGAATTTGGCAGACCTGGTCCGCGAGGGCCTGGAGACCGAGGTCGAAGGCAATATCCGCGTGCTGCGCGAGGCCGATGGCCCGGCCGTCTTCATGTTCCACCCGGCCGGCGGCACCACCGTGGTCTACCAGCCGCTGACCCGCCGCCTGCCTGCCGATATCGCCGTCTACGGCGTGGAGCGCCTCGAGGGCAGCCTGGAGGATCGCGCCGCCGCCTATATCGAGGACATCCTGCACTACGCGCGCGGGCGCAAGGTCGTGCTCGGCGGCTGGTCCTTCGGCGGAGCGCTAGCCTACGAGGTGGCCTACCAGCTGCAGGAGCGTCAAGCTCGCGGCGAGGATACTGCTGAGGTTGCCTTTATCGCTCTGCTGGATACCACCCAGCCGGCTAACCCAGCGCCGAAGACACTGGAGGAAACCAAGGCCCGCTGGGGGCGCTACGCCGCCTTCGCCAAGAAGACCTATGGCCTCGACTTCGAGCCGCCCTACGAGATGCTGGAGACCGTGGGCGAGGATGCACTCATGGCCATGCTCGCGGAATTCCTTAGCTCCACCGACGCCTCTGAGCACGGCCTGTCCGCCGGCGTGCTAGAGCACCAGCGCGCATCCTTCGTGGATAACCAGATTCTGGGCTCGCTGGATATGGGACGGTGGGCGTCGGTAAGCGCGCCCGTCATCCTCTTCCGCTCCGAGCGCATGCATGACGGCGCCATCGAGCTCGAGCCTGCCTATGCGGAGATTAACCCGGACGGTGGCTGGGGCGTTATCGTGAAGGATCTGGAGATTGTGCAGCTGCCGGGCGACCACCTGGCGGTTCCCGACGAGCCCGCAATCGGTATCGTGGGCAAGCACATGGAGGAATGGATCGAGGAGAAGATTCGGAAGTGACTAGCACCGCTGACAAGCTAGCGGACCTACGCGAGCGCCTCGAACGCGCCCAGGATCCCGGCAGTGAACGCTCCCGGGCGCGCCGCGACGAGGCTGGGCGTTCGACTCCGCGCCAACGCATCGCCGCGCTTCTCGACGAAGGCTCCTTCGTCGAAACCGGCGCCCTGGGCAAGACCCCCGGTGACCCGGATGCGATTTACTCCGACGGCGTGGTCACTGGTCACGGCCGCATCAATGGCCGCCCGGTGTGTATCTACGCGCACGATAAGACCGTGTATGGCGGTTCCGTGGGCGTGACCTTTGGTAAGAAGGTCACCGACATCATGGATTTGGCCATCAAGATTGGCTGCCCGGTTATCGGTATCCAGGATTCCGGTGGTGCGCGCATCCAGGACGCGGTGACGTCTCTGGCCATGTACTCCGAGATTGCCCGCCGCCAGCTGCCGCTATCTGGCCGTAGCCCGCAGATTTCCATCATGATGGGTAAGTCCGCTGGTGGTGCGGTGTATGCGCCGGTGACCACGGACTTCATCATCGCCGTCGATGGTGAGGCGGAAATGTACGTGACGGGCCCGAACGTGATCAAGGAGGTCACGGGCGAGGAAATTTCCTCCCACGACTTGGGCTCCGCGCGCCAGCAGGAGCTCAACGGCAACGTGTCTGTCGTGGTGCCCTCGGAGGATGAGGCCTTCGACCTAGTTCGTGACTTGCTGGATCATTTGCCTCTGACCTGCTTCGACGAATCCCCGGTCTTCGATGCGCCTTCTGATGAGGAGGTAGCCCAGGACACCGAGCTGGATTCCTTCATGCCGGATGATACGAACGCCGGCTACGACATGATGGACCTGCTCACGCAGCTTGGCGACGATGACGATCTCATCGAAATTCAGGAAAACTACGCCCCCAACGTCATCACTGCCTTTGGTCGCATTGATGGCAAGGCCGTGGGTTTTGTGGCCAATAACCCGATGCATTCAGCGGGTTGTATCGATGCGGATGCCGCCGATAAGGGCGCGCGCTTTATCCGTATTTGCGATGCCTACAACATCCCGCTGGTCTTTGTGGTGGATACGCCGGGTTACCTGCCGGGCGTGGACCAAGAGAAGGCGGGCTTGATTCACCGCGGCGCGAAGTTTGCGTTTGCCGTGGTGGAGGCCACCGTGCCGAAGGTCTCGCTCATCGTGCGCAAGGCTTATGGCGGCGCGTATGCCGTGATGGGCTCGAAGAACCTGACCGGTGATATCAACCTGGCGTGGCCGACGGCCCAGATTGCCGTGATGGGCTCGGCCGCCGCCGTGGTCATGATTGCGGGCAAGCAGCTCGAGGCCGCCGAGACCCCAGAGCAACGCGCGATGACGAAGAAGATGTTCATGGACTTCTACGACGAGACCATGACCGCGCCCTATGTCGCCGCGGAGCGCGGATACCTCGATGGCATGATTAAGCCCTCCGAGTCGCGTCTAGCCCTGCGCCGCGCGCTGCGCCAGCTTGCCGATAAGCAAGAGAAGGACCTGCCCAAGAAGCACACCATCTCCCCGCTCTAGCGTCCTGGGGGTTAACTGCCTCCTGTTAGCTGCTCTCGGGATGCATGCTCACTGGGCGACCTAAGCCTCCGCCGCGCGCCCCAGGCACGGGGCGTAACGTTTGGGACCGTTTCGTACGATAGGCATAAAGTCTAGGAATTCAATCAAAGGAGAACCCCAATGCTTTCTAGCGCCCTTGACCTCGGTGGCGACATCATCAATCTCGTCATCATGCTGCTCAACCAGGCAGGCGTGAACGTTGGCGCCCTGAGCTCGAAGTAAGCCAGCGCTTCTAGCCCCTCCTTGTGGAGGGGCTTTTTAATCCCAGACCGGGCTGGGGATGGGGATTGGTGGAGCGCCGTCGGGAGGCAGCCATGCCATGCGGCCCTCAACTCGGTCGATGCGCCCGCGATATGTGGGTCGGGCGGGGTCATCGTCATTGATGGCGTTGTGATATTTACATAGCGGCACGAGGTTGTCGAGGTTGGTCGGTCCGCCATCCTGCCAGCGCCTTATATGGTGCATCTGGCACTCCGCGGCTGGTCGTGTGCAGCCGAGCCAGGCGCACGTCGGATGCTCTGCACTGAGCAAAAGCCGCTGTTTATCGTTGGCAAAACGGCTCCCGTAATACAGATTCACCGGCCCCTCGACCGGGTGGAAGAGCGAGACAAAGCCTCGCTCGGCAAACTGCGTGCGGAGAAATTCAGCGCCGGTCATGGTGCCGCCGTCAGTTGCTTGCAGAATAATATCGTCGCCCTCACCGCGCACAATCTTGTCCAGCTGCTCTAGTCGCACAATCACGTGCGCATGCAAGGCTGGCTTCGGTGCGCCGCCGCCGGAAAAGACTTCGTGGACGGCCTTCAGCAGGTCGTCGGAGGTGGCCTTAAGTGTGCCCACCAGATTGGCAATCGCGCGCGGACGGTCCGTGATGATGAGTTTGTGCATGCCTCCCGCACTGCGTCGCACGCGGACGCCGGGGCTAGGCTCGGGTTTAAGTTCCGAGAGTCTTAGCTTCGCCACGCACGCAATCTCGCCCTCGGGGGTCGAGCACAATTCCACTCGCAGATCCCAAGCTTGGCGTGAGTTTTTGACGCGTGCCACATGACGCTCAATCTGCAGCAGCGTATCCAGCGCATGGTCCGTCTCCCGCGCACGGCGCTGCTTGGCAGTGTAAGCAGTCTGGCCAAAATAAACGCGGTGAAGTCCTTCGAGCTGCCGCGCCATGCGTGGCGTCGCCCCCAGCGCGAGCATCTCCTCGCGCGTGTGGCCTGCGCACAAGGACACGACGTGCATGCCGCGAGCGAGTGCCCCGAGTAAGTCCCCCAACTTCATGGCTCACACCCTAAACCGGTCTGAAGTGCCCCGCAACCGGAGCGCTAAACACCCAGTTCAAACGCCCAACCGCAAGGCGTGAATGCGCCACTTCGACCGGAAAGTAGTCGTGACGCGTTGGACTCCAGCGGATGCTCAAAATGAAAGCAGGTCCCCGGAGTCGTGTAGGGCGAATTGGCAGTTGAAGCACAAACCTTAGGCGCGGGAGCGGGACGCAAAGGCCGCGATGGCTCGCCAACCAAAGAAGAATAGCGCCGACATCACGGTGGCCACGATGAGGAAGGACCAGTGCGGCAGGCGCCCGTTGACCAGCATCCACAAAGCCATGCCGCCGATGACGGCGCTCAGCCACACGACGGCGCCCTCCTTCCACAGGCCGCTTAGCTTCGTGGCCATGATGATGACCCAGCCGACGAGCGCGCCCACGGTCCACGGCCAGAAGGCATCAACCCAGGAGCTAAAACTTAGGCCACCATGCGCTAGGCGGGCGAGGATGGCGAAGAGTACGAGAGCGAGGACGTCGATAAGCGGGGCAACGCGCATTTAGGATTCCTTCCGGTTCAACGCCGCGTAAGAAAAGCCATCGCGGGCGTAGTGGGCGAAGTAAATGACCCATCCAATGATAGTGATGAGCGCAAAGGAAATAAGCCTGTAGATGATGGCGGCGGAGGTGGCGTGCACCACGGTCAGGCCTGTCGCCACCAGAGGGGTGATGAGCGCGGCCTCCACCGTGCCCACACCACCCGGGGTGACCTGCGCGGACCCAGCCAGCTTCGCAGCCAGGAAGGCCAGGGCCACACCGGCTAGTGTGGTGTCGTCAGCACCGGCGCGCAGCCACGGGATCTCCCCGGTTACCGCCCACACGGAAGCCCATAGCGCGGCCATATCGGCCAGGCGGTGAACCAGCGACGCCCCGGCAACTACAGCAAAGGGGCCGCGCGAAAGGTGGACCTCGCCCAGGTTGCGGACTTCTTGGATCGCGCGGTCCCGCTTCGGGCCGGGCCGCAGCTTGCGCAGCCAGCGCTCAAGGGTCACCGGGTGCGAGGTCAGCCAGAAGATGCCGCCGAGTGCCGCGAGCATGAGGGCGATGGTCGTGATCAGCGAACCCAAAGCCATATCTGCGTTGAGGAAAAACACCCCGCCCAGGCCAATGAGCGCGAGGAACATCGAGCTAATGATCGAGGACAAAAACAGGAAGTAGCTGCACAGCGCCACCGACGCGCCCCAGCGGCGCTGCACCTGGAAGGTGAGCAAAGCCGAAAAGGCAGGGCCCGCAGGCAGAGTCGTGGACCAGGCATTGGAGGCCAGCGTGATGGCGTAGGTCTCGCGCAGCGGCACCTCAACGCCGCCGGCACCGATGAGCCGCTTCATTACCTCCGCCATACCCGCGATGGACAGCAGCGCGAAGAACACCACCAGCACGACGGGGAAAGGTTCGGCGTGGCGCAGGCGGCGCAATCCCTCGGAGATGAAGTCCAGCTGGTCGCGGAAGAACCACGCCAGCGCGGCCAGAATCAGCAGGGAGATTATCCAGGTCAGCCAGTTCTTCTTCATTGACCATCCGTGGAATTGAGGCGCTTGACCAGCTCAGAGAAGGGGATGAGCTCCTCGTCAGTATCGGCGCTGCGGTCACCGCGTACGGCGGCTTCGTTCGCGGCGCTTGCCGACGCCCCCTCCACCTCGACCTGTTCAGCCGGAGTCACGGGGGAGTAGTGCGGTTCTGCCTGCTCGGTGGACCCAGTCGAAGAACGCGGATCGTCCCGCTCGCTAGTAACGGCGGGGGACGGCGCAGCCTGTTCAGTCGGTGTGGCCTCTTCGTTGTTCAGTACTGGGGCGGTGGGCGCCGGCTCGGCAGCCGGGGAGTTCTCGCCGCCGAGGCGATGGGTCAGGCGGGTGAGGAAGCGCGGGGCCCACCAGTTGTCCTCGCGTAGAAGGTGCATGACGGCGGGGACGAGGAGCATGCGGACGATGGTGGCGTCGATAAGCAGCGCAAAAATCATGCCGAAGGCGATGTACTTCATCATCACGATGTCGGAGAAGCCAAAGGCCCCCGCGACCACAATCATGATGAGCGCGGCCGCCGTGATGATGCCGCCGGTGTGCGCGGTACCCGCCGCGATGGCCTCGTCCGTGGAAGCGCCCCGGCGGCGGGCTTCTACCATGCGCGAGACTAGGAAGACCTCGTAGTCCGTGGACAGGCCAAAGACGATGGCGATGATGAGCACCAGAATCGGGCTCATCAGCGGGCCGGCGGTGAAGTTGAGCAGGCCGGAGCCGAGGCCATCGACGAACATGAGCGTCAAGATACCCAGCGTGGCACCCAGCGAGAGCAGCGTCATGATGATGGCCTTCAGCGGCAGGATGAAGGAGCCGAAGACCAGCGCCATGAGGAGGAAGGTGGCCAGCACCACGTAGAGGGCCATCCAAGGGAGGGTCTCAAAGAGCGCGTCGAGGGACTCGACCTCCATGGCCGGAGTGCCGCCGACATACAGCTCCACGCCCTCCGGCGCCTCGATGTTTTCGAGCTCGTGGACGATGCGTGCGTAGTCCTCGCGGTCTTGGATGCCGGTGCCGAGGACGGTGGTGCCGTCGACGGTCGCGGTCTTCGGGCCCATCGGCTCGGTAAGGCCCTGGATGGAGCGGGCTTGCATGACGACGTCGACAAGCTGCTCATTGGTCGCGTTCTTCACCACGAGCTTGACCGGCTCGGTGCGGAAGGAGGGAAATTGCTCGTTGAACTGGTCCTGCGCTACGCGCGCGTCCTGGTTGGGCGGCAGGTAGGTCTCGTTGATGCCGCCGAATTTCACGCCCAACACCGGCAAGGTCAGCGCGATGAGCAGGGCGCAGATGGCGGTGGTCATCACACCCGCGCGGTCCATGGCCCAGCGCGGCATCCGGTACCACCACGTGTCCTCGATGCGGCGCCCGCGCCGCGAGGTCTTGCGCACGGTCCACTTATCGATGTTGGGGCCCAGCATGCCAAATAGCGATGGCAGCACCGTCACCGACAGCAGAGCGGCCAGGCCGACGGCGGAGATGGAGCCGTAGGCCACGGATTTGAGGAAGGCCTGCGGGAAGAGGAAGAGCCCGGACAGCGATACGGCCACCATGGCGGCGGAAAAGACCACGGTTTGGCCGGCAGTAGCGGTGGTGATCGCCACCGCCTCTTTCGTATCGCGTCCCTTGTCCAGCTCCTCGCGGAAGCGCGAAACCATGAACAGGCCGTAGTCAATGGCCAGGCCCAGTCCCAGCAGCGTGACGACGGCCTGCGCAAACACGTTGACCTGCTGGAAGCCAGCCAGGATGGAAAGAATGCCCAGCGATCCCAAAATGGACAGCCCGCCCACGACGAGCGGCATGAACGCCGCCACGACGGAGCCGAAGACCACGAGGAGCAGCAGGCCGACGAGCGGCAGGGCGGCCTTCTCCGCGCGGGAGATGTCCTCGGCCATGCCCTCATCCAGCGCGTCGGCCACGGCGGTGGCACCCGCGACCTGCACGGGCAGCCCACTGGAGTGCAGAGAATCCTCAATGGTGCGGAAGTCCTTGAGCGTTTGCTCGCCGTCGCCCTTCAGGCCGATGGCGGCGAAGGCCGTGGAGTGGTCCTGCGTGATGAGGTTCGGGTTGCGCTTATCGAAGTAGCTGGTAACGGAGTCAATCTGTTCCGGATGCTGAGCCTTGAGGTCATCCAGAAAGGCCTTGGCCTCGGTGGCGTGGGCATCGGGATCGTCGAAAAGCAGGATGACGTCGCCGGAATTATCGCGGCCGAAGGTCTCCAGCTCGATCTGTGCCGCGCTTGTCGACGCCGCCCCCGGGTCCTCCCAGCCCTCCTGACTCATGCGCTCCTCGAGGCGGGTGCCGAAGCCGAAGAAGAGGCCAAGGATGAGACCCACGATGATGAGCGGGATGACCTTGCGGTGGGCATAGGAAAAACGGCCCCAGGAATAAAACATGCGGCTCCTAACTGTGCTCGGGCGCGCGGTCCGGAAGCAGCGCGGACAGCGGGCGGAAAGGCTGCAGCCAGGCGCCGCCTGGAGGCAGGTTGTCCAGGTTAACGCGGGGCAGCGGTTCGCGGAAGACGCCGTCGATGTCTTCGAGGTCGACGAATTCGATGTCGGGGTGGGTCAGCGCCCAGGAGGCGTGCTCGTGGAAGCCGAGCACACAGGTGGGCAGACCGGAAGCCGTGAGCTGCTCCAGCAGGTGCTGGAAGTTCTGGCCGTCAGCAGAGGCCACGATGACACCGGAGAGGTTCTCGCGGTTGGCCTTGATGTATTCGACCATGTCGGGGTCGACATCATCGTCGTCGTGAAGCTTTGGCTTGGCGAAGACGGCGAAGCCGACGTTGCGGATAGCCTCGACCCAGGGGCGGATGACGTCGGCGCCGCCGGGAGTGACGTTGGTGAAGACGGCGGCTTCGGGGGTGGCGTCGTTGTCAAAGGCCAGCTCTACCAGCCAGCGGCCGATGGCATCAAAACGTGGGCGGTAGGCGGCGGTGGGGCGCCCGCCGAGGATGGCGCCGAGCCCCATATCCATGTTGGGCGCATCCCACACCAGAAGGTAGGTGCCGGCCATTACTTCTTCTCCCAGAGGTACTCGGTGATGACGTGTTCCTTATCTAGGCCCTTGCCCTCAAACTTGGTGATGACCTGGCGGTCCGTCAGGATGGGGCACTCCGGCCAGGGCCAGCCCTTGTAATCGAGGGAGGGCTCGACCTCGACGAGCTCGTCGATCCACTCGGCGTAGCCGGCGTGGTCGGTGGCCACGTGGAGCACGCCGCCGGGTTTCAGGCGGGAGGCGAAGAGGTTGAGGGTGCCGGATTGGATGATGCGGCGCTTGTGGTGGCGGGCCTTGGGCCACGGGTCCGGGAAGAAGATGCGGATGCCGTCGAGGGACTCGGGCGCGAACATGCGCATGAGAACTTCGATGCCATCGCCGCGGACCATGCGGATGTTCTCAATATCGTTGCGGACAATGGAGCCCAGCAGCTTGGCTAGGCCTGGCTTGTAAAGCTCGACGGCAACAATGTTGGTGTCCTTTTCCAACGGGGCCATCGCAGCAGTGGAGGTTCCGGTGCCGGAGCCGATTTCCACGATGGTCTTGGCGCCCTCGCGGTTGAACCAGGCGGGGATGTCGAGGGGTTCGTCGGCAAGCAGGCGTCCCAACTGAGGCCAGTGCTCCTCGAAGAGGGCGTTCTGGTTGTCGGTGAGGGTGCCGCGACGGAAGGTCACGTTGCCGAGGCGTGGGTAGTCCAAATCATTGTTGAACTCGGCGTTGAAATCCGTCTGGAGGCCGCGGCCATGAGGCATCTGCGCGGCGGGATTCTGGGAGGAGTCTGCACTATTCATCAGTTGACATTGTTCCCTTAAGCAGGGGTGAGGGGCAACGTGCCGCGCCGTGGAGGGTGGAGGGCGCCTAGGCGGAGACAGATCAGGGCTCCGCGGGGGTAATAGGACGGGCGTACTGGATGAGTGATGCTTAGAAACAGAGCCCCCGTATGGGGGCGATTGGGGGCGGTGGGTGCCATATTTCACACTTCGCTGTCCTCGACATAGTCGACATGAGCTGGGTGGATATAACCGGGGTGGCGGGCATTACACGTTCTGTTATCACCAGTATCCGTACTCTGGTTGGTGAAACGTCGATAGGGGAAACCTTCGGCGATATAAAGCACCCTGGCCACACCGACCACAGGAGAATGTGAGATGACCGCAACTATTAAGGGCCTTGTAGGTGAACTGCCCACGAAGAACGAGAAGCTTATTTCGTGGATCAGTGAGAGCGTCGAGCTCTTCCAGCCGGAAGAAGTCGTCTTCGTAGATGGCTCCCAGGAGGAGGCTGACCGTCTCGCCGCTGAGCTCGTGGAGAAGGGCACCCTGATTAAGCTCAACGAGGAGAAGCGCCCGAACTCCTACCTGGCGCGCTCGAACCCGTCGGATGTCGCGCGCGTGGAGTCCCGCACCTTCATCTGCACTGAGACTGAGGAGGACGCAGGCCCGACCAATAACTGGGCCCCGCCGGCGGCCATGAAGGAAGAGATGACCGAGGCCTTCCGCGGTTCCATGAAGGGCCGCACCATGTACGTGGTGCCTTTCTGCATGGGCCCCATCAGCGACCCGGACCCCAAGCTCGGCGTGCAGCTTACTGATTCCGCTTATGTTGTGCTCTCCATGCGCATCATGACCCGCATGGGTCAGCAGGCTCTGGATAAGATTGGTGAGAACGGCGATTTTGTCCACGCCCTACACTCCGTTGGTGCTCCGCTGGAGCCGGGCCAAGAGGATGTTGCGTGGCCGTGCAATGACAAGAAGTACATCACGCAGTTCCCGGCAACCAAGGAGATTTGGTCCTACGGTTCCGGCTACGGCGGAAACGCCATCCTGGCCAAGAAGTGCTACGCGCTGCGTATCGCTTCCGTCATGGCGAAGGAAGAAGGCTGGATGGCAGAGCACATGCTCATCCTGAAGCTCACCAACCCGGAGGGCAAGAAGTACCACATCGCGGCCGCCTTCCCGTCCGCCTGCGGTAAGACCAACCTGGCCATGATCACCCCGACCATCCCGGGCTGGAAGGCTGAGGTTGTGGGCGATGACATCGCCTGGATGAAGCTGCGCGAGGATGGCCTGTACGCCGTCAACCCGGAGAACGGTTTCTTCGGTGTGGCACCGGGCACCAACTACGACTCCAACCCGATTGCCATGAAGACGATGGAGCCGGGCAACACCCTGTTCACCAACGTCGCGCTGACCGACGACGGCGATGTCTGGTGGGAGGAAATGGGCGAGGCCCCGGAGCACCTCATCGATTGGCACGGCAACGATTGGACCCCGGCTTCCACCACCAAGGCGGCGCACCCGAACTCCCGCTACTGCGTGCCGATCACGCAGTGCCCGTCTGCCGCTCCGGAGTTTGATGACTGGAAGGGCGTCAAGATTGATGCCATCCTTTTCGGCGGCCGCCGCGCAGATACCGTTCCGCTGGTGACCCAGGCCTTCGACTGGAACCACGGCACCATGATCGGCGCCCTGCTCTCCTCTGGCCAGACCGCTGCCGCTGAGGGCAAGGTCGGCGCCCTGCGCCACGACCCGATGGCCATGCTGCCCTTCATGGGCTACAACGCCGGTGACTACCTGCAGCACTGGATCGATATGGGTGAAAAGGGCGGCGACCGCATGCCGGCCATCTTCCTGGTGAACTGGTTCCGCCGCGGTGAGGACCGCCGCTTCCTGTGGCCGGGCTTCGGCGAGAACTCCCGCGTTCTCAAGTGGATTGTGGACCGCATCGAGGGCAACGTCGACGCTGTTGAGACCGTCGTGGGCCACACCGCCCGCCCGGAGGATATCGACCTCACCGGCCTGGACTTCGACATCGAAGACGTCCGCGAGGCACTTGCCGTGAACCCGGCCGATTGGGCTGGCGACATGGAAGACAACAAGGAGTACCTGACCTTCCTGGGCTCCCGCGTTCCGTCTGAGGTGTGGGACCAGTTCTCCGCGCTCAAGCAGCGCGTTGAGTCTGCCAGCTAGTCTTCGCATCTAAAGAATGCTCCCCTGCGGGGGAGCATTCGGCGTTTTACGGGGGATTAAGCGCGTAGGACGAGGACCAGGTTGGAGGTGAGGAACTCGCGAAGCACCGGCACCTTGGTCACCCACCAGGCCCAGGCAGGGTGGTAGCGCGGAAAGGCTGCGAGGAGCTGCGAGCCTTGCGACGTCACGCCCCGCGCCCAGTCCAGACCTTCGCGTGCGGAAAGCGCAAAGAGCGAGGTGCCGAAGACGTTCTTCGGCGGGTGGCCGTGGCGGCGGATATAGCGGTCGCGGGCGAACTCGCCGCCCACGTAGTGCTCCCACAGGCCGGTCTCGTGCCCGCCGAAAGGTCCCAGCCACACCGTGTAGCTCAAGATCACCAGACCGCCGGGCTTGGTCACGCGCAGCATCTCCTCGCCCATATCCCACGGGTTCGGGATGTGCTCGGCCACGTTGGAGGAATACGTGATGTCGAAAGTGTTATCCGCAAAAGGCAGGCACGTGCCATCGCCGCGCACTGCTTGGGCCACTGAGATGCCGGCGGCGGCCATTTCACCCACGTCCGGCTCCAGCCCCACATAGCTGGCACCGCGCTGGGCAAAGGCGGAAGCGAAATAACCGGGGCCGCCCCCGACGTCGAGCACGCGCGCGCCGGTGAGGGACAAAGAATGATCGCGGGAGAGGGCGTCGACAAGCGCGGCGGTGTCCTCAGCCAGACCGCCATAAAAGATCGCGGGTGCTGTCTGCTCGAAGCGGAAGGAGCGCAGCAGCCGCCAGGAGCGGCGCAGGGTGGCCAAGGCGCGGGTGCGTTTCATAACCCACTAGGCTAAAGCATCGTCATGAAAATCCTTCTTTTATGTTGGCGCGATTCCACCCACCCGCAGGGGGGCGGTTCCGAGCGCTACCTTGAGCGCGTCGGCGAGTACCTCGCTGCTCAAGGCCACGAGGTGGTCTTCCGTACTGCGCGCCACATGAACGCCGCCAAGCGCGAGCGCCGCAACGGCGTGCTCTATTCGCGCGCTGGGGCCAAGTTCAGCGTCTACCCGCGCGCGTTGGTGGCGATGTTGTTCGGGCGCCGCGGTTTCGATGTCGTGGTGGATACCCACAACGGCATCCCGTTCTTTGCGCGCCTGGCCACCCGGGCGCCCGTGGTGATCCTGACGCACCACTGCCACCGCGAGCAGTGGCCGGTGGCCGGGCCCGTGCTGGCGCGGCTGGGCTGGTTCCTGGAATCTCGCGTGGTCCCCGCGCTGTATCGCGAGAACACGTGGGTGACGGTCTCGGAAGCCTCGAAGCGCGATTTAGAGAAGCTGGGGATTCACGGTGCGCGCATCATTGAGAACGGCCTTGATCCCCTGCCGCAGCACGTGCCCACCCTGGAGCGCGAGGCCGATATCCACCTGGTGACACTGTCGCGCCTAGTTCCGCACAAGCAGATCGAGCACGCCATGGACACCGTGGCGCGGATTCCGGGGGCGATTCTCGACGTCATCGGTTCCGGCTGGTGGGAATCCCAGCTGCGTGAGTACGCCCGGGCCCACGGGGTGGAAGACCGCGTGCGCTTCCGCGGTCAGGTCACTGAGGACTATAAACATGCGCTCCTCGCGCGCGCCGACGTGCACCTTATGCCCTCCCGCAAAGAAGGCTGGGGTTTGGCAGTCATGGAGGCGGCCCAACATGGGATTCCCACGGTAGGTTATGCCTTCGGCCTGCAAGACAGCGTTATCGCCGGTGAGACTGGTGTGCTGGTGCAGCGCGAGGAGGAGTTCGCGCAGGCGGTGCGCACGCTTGTCGACGACCCCTCCCTCCGCCACCGTTTAGGCAACGCGGCGCGCGAGTTGGCGGCTACTTTTTCGTGGGAGAAAACCGGCGCGCGCTTCGAAGAGTTGCTAGAAGCGGAAGTGCGCACCAAGCGGCGCTAAGAACCCACGGGGCGGGTGTCGGTTGGGCGTTCGTGGTGGCGACGACGCTTCCCGCTTCGACGACTGCACCCACGCCGAACTCTTCTAGCCGGTTGAGGTCGCGGTTGGTCCAGGCTTCGGCGGCCGCGAGGTAGCGCGGCGATGGCTCATCCACTGTCACACCGTCGACGGTGAGCTCCCCGGAGTCGAGCTTGTTCGCGGCCTTGGAGTAGGGGTCGAGGGCGATGCCGCCGTCGACTACGACCATGGCGGGGCGGTCGGCGAAGAAGGTCAGGCGGCCATCGAGCTCTTCGATGAGCTGGCGGTCGATGCCCGTCTCACGCGGCTTCAATACGGCGAGCTCCCGCGGGGCATCGGGGGCTTGGAGCAGGCAGGCACACAGGGCGAGCGCGGCCGGAAGCTGGCGCAGGGACGCGATTCCGGCAACGGCCAGCGGCAGGGCGAGCAGGGTGAGCTTGGAGGAATCGCGCAGCAGGCCCGCGCCGGGAATGTGTTCTACGGCGAACGCAGTAAGCCCGGGCGCCAGCGCGCCGAGGATGGCCAAGCCCATGCCGAGAACCGCCAGGGCCGCTAGCGGGCGCAGCTCGCGCCGGGACAGGCGGGCAGCGCCCAAGACGGCGAGGGCGGCAACAGCAAGCCCCGCCACGGCGAAGCCATGTTCGCGGGAGGCTGGCACCGCTGCGGCGTTCCAGATGCCACCGAAACCCAGCAGCGAGCCGACCGTTCCCACATAGGCCTCCGCGCGCGGGGCGAAGGCCGCGGTTTGGGCGGCGGGATCACCGTTAGTCATGGGCGCGGCCGAAAGTTCGCCCACAAGGCTTGGAATCAGCCACGGCAACCACAACAAGACTGAGCCGCCAGCGAAGAGCCACCTTCTTCGCCCTTCGCGCTCACAGACAACCGCGATGAGGCCCCCGAAGAGCCCGCCGGTGGGCGTCAAGGACGCGGCCCACAGCGCCAGCCACGCCACGCGCGGGTGGCAGTTTAAGCACCCCCACGCGATCACGGGCGCCAGCCAGGCCGCGACCGCCAGCGACCACTGGCCCTGCAAGAGGCGCTCGATGACGAAAGGATTGGCCACCGCGCACGCCATCGCTGCAGCTGCTGCCCACGGGCTGAACTGTGTGCGCTGGCACGCCCACAGACCCGCCACCCACGCCGAGGCACTCGCCGAGCCGAGGATAAAAACCCTGGCCAGCCACGCCCCGCCGACCATCGCCAGCACGCCGTCCTGCGGAGCATTGCGCGCGGGCAGATCGCCGGCGCCGAAGGCAGAAGCGGTGAACGCTGGGTGCTCAAGCAACACCATGTCGCGCCACAGGAACTCGCCGGGCAGCGCAAAGGGCCAGCACACGGCGATCACGAGTACTAAACCCCATGCGCCGAGGGCGGCGCGCATCGCAAGGGAGGCCCGGGACGTAGTCACGGGCGCCTACGCGCTCTGCGCCGAATGACGGCGCATGAACATCGCGGCCGCCACTGCCAACAACACCACGCCGATGGCCTTGCCCAACCACCCCACGAGGCTCAAGATCTTGACCGTGTCGATGACCCCGCGAACCGAGTCGAGGCGTTCGGTGCGGGTGGACTCGGACCAGGAGAGGGGGACGTCGAGAAGCGCACGCTCGTGTGTGTCATCGGCGTCGACCATGGCCTGGGCCTGGCGCGCATCCGTGGCCCAGAAGATGCGCGGGTGTTCCTCCTCGTTGACGATGGTGCCGGTCGTGGGCTCGACCCACACGGTGCGGCTCACCGCGTAGAAAGGCTCGAGGATGACGTGCGAATTCGGCTTGAGGTTGTAGCGCTCTAAGGATCCCGGCGAGTAGAAATCGCCCGCCGGGCCGGAGCGGCGAGCATCGAGGCCGAAGACCTCCGTGAGCAAGACCGGGGCGACATCCTGGTGGAAGACGTAGGTCGGGATGCCGTCGAGCTTCTCATCGCGCAGAAAATCGATGGGCTCCGTGTCCTGGGTGAGCGGATCGAAGAAAGGGTAGGAGCGCTGCTCCGCCCCGGAGGGGAAGAAGTAGCTTATGCCATCGCGCTCAACCCGGTCCTCCATCTGCACGTCGAAGGCAGAAAGCTCGATGTGCTGTGTTGTGTTCGGCCCCGCCAGCGGGTAGGTGGACTCGCGGTTGAGCAGGGATTCCTCGGTGATGTGCGCGAAGGTCTCGCCATCTACGGTGAGTTCCGTGGAGGATTGCGCGCGGGCCACCGAATCCTTCTCCGCAGGGGCGGTAGTGGTGTGGCGGGTGAACTCAACCCCATCCTGTTCCGCGCGGACCGTGATGTCGAGGTCCCTAGGCAGCGGGCGGGACTGGTTGTTGTACAGCGGCGGAAGGATGGACCCGAGTATGAGGAATACCGCGGCGGCAATCGTCACCTGCGCTAGGCGGGAGCGAAGGAACACGTCAGCTCCGATCGGTCGAGGGATTCACTGCAGAAATAGTATCGTAGTGGGCCATGCGCTTTCTCCCTGAGCTCGAAGGCGTGCGTGCGCTGGCCGCGCTGGCGGTCGTGATCACGCACGTGTCCTTCCAGACGGCCACCGGCTGGGCCTGGGCTGAGCGCTTGGATTATGGGGTGGCGGTCTTTTTCGTGCTCAGCGGTTTCTTGCTGTGGCGTCGACGACATGCGCATACGGCGGGGCAGTATCTTCTTTCCCGCGTGGCGCGTTTGGCACCGCTGTATGTCGTGTGCGTGGTGGCGGTGCTCGCCTTGCTTCCCGACGCCTCCGCCTTAACCCTCCCGCAAGTCATCACCAACCTGACTGGCGCGCAGCTCTATATTGCTGACGGCCTGGTTCCCGGGTTAACGCAATTGTGGTCGCTGTGCGTGGAGTTCGCCTTTTATGCGGTGTTGCCGCTGTTGGCGTGGGGGTTGGATAGGTTTTCTGCGCGTTTAAGGGTTGTGCTTCTTGCGGTTGCTGGCGTACTGAGTTTGTTCTGGGGCTTCCTGCCATTCGTAGCCGGTTATGAATCCGGGGATGTCAATACTCAGATTTGGCCGCCGGCGTATTTCTCGTGGTTCGCGGTGGGGATGCTGGCCGCGGAGGCGGAGGCCGCGCGGGTACGCCTGCGCGCCGGGCGGATTGTGCGTCCGGTCTGCTGGGTGGTGGCCGTGGGCTGCGTGTGGCTGGCGAGCCGCGAGTGGTTCGGCCCGCAGGGGCTGGTGCATCCTGAGCCTGGCGAGTTTGCGCGCCGCATCGCGGTGGGTGCTGTGTGCGGGGCCTGCATCGTGGTGCCGGTAGCGCTGGCGCCGCGGGAAAGCTGGCTGGCCTCCGAGTGGATGCGGGCGCTGGGCCGCTGGTCTTATGGGGTTTTCATGTGGCATGTGGCGGTGCTGGCCATTGCCTTCCCGCTGTTGGGTGTGTCTGCCTTCTCCGGCTCAGTGTGGGATTTCGTGGTGGTGCTGGCTTTTACGGTGGTGGTCAGCTGTGTGCTGTCTGCCGCGACCTACGTGCTTGTCGAGGTCCCCGGCCGCGACCTCATCCGCTCCCTCGCCTTTACTCGCGGGCGTATCGCCGTCCCGCGTTCGCTGCCGCGCCTCGCCTCCGATTCTGCGAGCGCTTCCGGTTCCGGATCCCCCGCCAGCGCCGCTGGCTCTACTGATTCTGCTTCCTAGCCGGCCGCTGTGGCCGCGCCGCCGCTTCACACATGGCATTTTCCAGAAGGCATTAGTCAAACGGTTTCCTTGACCCCAAACAAACCTTTTGCATCGCCGCAGATGGTTTCCTTGACCCCAAAGACACCATCTGGCTAATGCCTTTTGAGGGGAACCATATGCGGTGAGGCAGGGTACCTACGGCGTGCTGCGGGGTGGGAGGCAGGCGCACGTGATAGCCGCAATGCAGAGTAGCTGCACGAGCAGCGAATCGCCGGCGTAGCCGTCCGTGGGCCAGGGTGCGCGGGCGAGCATCGCGCCCGCGGCCAGGGTCAGCGCGCCCGCCAAGTAGTCGGAGCGCAACGTGGTCCAGCGGGTGATGGCCCACGCCGCGGCAGCGGCGGCCACACCGGGCAGACCCGCGACGAGCGCCATCGTTGCCGCGATGAGTAGTGCCAGAAGGACACGTGCCGAGAAAGACGAGTGGGCAACACGGGCGGGCGAGGGCGTTTGGAAAGCCGCGGAGGATGCCGGGAGGGCGGCATCGGCGACTGGGCCGGCTGCGGCTGAATCGTGTGTTGCGTAAGCAGCAGGCGAGGCAGCGGAGGTGGCGGGGGAAGCGGATTGAGGGCGGGGACCGCGGGCCATGACGAGCAGGCACAGCGCGGTGGTCAGCGCGGCGAGCGCGCCGCCGAGGCCCAAGCCCACGCGGTAGGCGCGGTCAGCCGCGAAGGACATGTGGAAGGTCCCGGTAGCGCCGGCGGGAATGTGGAAAGCTTGCGTGTCCGCATCGATGGAACGCGGTTCGAGGGCCAGCGGTTCCGAGCTAGTGGCCGGCGCTGAGTTTGGTGCTGAACCTGGTGTCGAGACCGCGGCTGTGTTGGGGGAGCGCAGCTCGCCGCGCAAGCCCTCGTTGAAAGCACGCCCGGTGATGAGAAGGCGGTCGTGGTCGGCAGGCTCGATGGGCTCGCCGGAGGCGAGCGGAGTATAGCCGGAGTTGGATGGGTCGGCTGCGACGGCTTCCTGGTTAGAAGAAGCGGCTGAGTCCGCAGAAGATGCGTGAGAGGAGGCGGGGAGGGGATCGGGCAGGGAAGACGCGGTATCGGTCAACGCTGCCCAGTCGCCGGTGGTGCGCAGGCGGTGCTGCCCGGCGGACAGGTTGAGGGTGGTGTTGGGGGCGTGGGGGGAGCCGTCGATAAGCACTGTCTTCTCGCCGGAGACCCGCACCGTCATATCGCGCGGGACGGTGAAAGAGCGGATGAGGATGTGTTCGTTGTCCTGCTGGAAGAGGAACTGTTCGGCATCCGGCGAGTTATCGGGCACGGTGACGATGCGCCGCGGGGTGGGCTGGTCCACGACGGAGGCCTCGGCAATCCCGGTGCGGCGCTGCGGCTCGATGCGGATGGTGGAGGCCTGCGCGCCGGGCACGCGGATATCGCGGGCGCGGTAGGCCTCCATGGTGACGGTGACCTTGGAGTCGCCGTTGTGGATGGTCACCTCAGTCGTGCCCGTGGTCATCAACCGCAGCGTCGGCGAGGACCACGGAGACGTAGAATGCAGCTCCAACCAGCCAGAATCACCAGGCGCTGGCCACCAGGCGGTGGAGTTTTCGTCGTCGACGGCCGCCGTGAGAGAGCGCGCCGGGTTCGCGCCGCCGAAGGCGGAGGCATCTGCGGCAGACGATGACGCGGTGACGCGGCCATCGTGTTCCACCACTTGGGTCAGCGGGCCGGCAGAGGGGTAGTCGCGCAGGCGATTGTGCACCGTCGATGGGTCGCTCGAGGCCAGCGGCGCGGACACTGGGCCGGAAAGCGTGCCGTAGTTGCGGTCACGCAAGGTGGGCGTATCGGTGACGATATCGGCGTTGGCGGAGACGAGTTCGTGGGGGCCGGAGAGGAGCGCGAGCGATTCCCCACCGCCCGCCACACGCGGCGGATCCGCAGGTGTCACGTTCATGGAGAGGTCGCGGTCGAAGACAACGACATCGACCTCCCCGAAGGTGTGGACCTCGCCTGGAATATGGGCCGAAGAACCAGAAATCAGGTCGTGGCGTACCGCGACGGCCCCGATGCCCAGGCGCTGCAACACGAAGGGCGCCGTGGCAGGGTTGCGTTCGATTTGCGCCATCGCACCGTCCAGGCCACGGATAGCCTCGGGCGGGATGAGGGGAACGGCGTCACGGACGGCCCAGGGGACGTCGAGAAGCGGCTGCGCCGGCTCATCGCGCGTCCAGCCCCAGTCCTGCCGTGCAAAGGAGGCCGGTGGGTAGATGAGCACGCGCGTATCCAGCGAGTTCAAGAAATCGGCGGCTTCGTGCCAATAGGCCGGCACCTCCTCGTACGCCCCCTTCGGCAGCAGCCGGCCCGCCCAGGCGGGGGCGGTCGCGCCTACCACCACGAGGCACACCAGAAGGCCCGCTGCTTCACGACGCCCCAAGTCCATAGAACGCGGCAACCTCACCCGGGCGGCAATCGCGGCCACGCCGAGTACCAGCGGGATGCGCACCAGCGGGTCGAATTTATGCACGTTGCGCAGCGCGGCCAGTGGGCCGTCGAGCGCGTCGAGGTACCACGCGGCATGCGTGCCGAGCACGGCCACACCCACCAACAGCATGAAGGCCCACTCGCGCGGCAGCCGGGCCAGGCCTATGAGGCCCAAGGCGGCAACGGCCACGGTGACAAGCACGAAGACCGGCTCGGTGGCCAGCTCGTTGCCGGCGACGCGCTCGGTATCCACAAACGGTGCCCAACTGGTGGTTCCGCGCAGGATTTCCGCCAGGTTGAGCCAGCGCGTGGTCACCCCGGCGGACTCGATGAATTCCGTAAAAGGCGGGGCATAGCGGCCCAGGATGAGCAGTGGGGTAATCCACCACGCGGACACCGCAGCGCATCCGGCCAACCAGGCCAGGCCGGCCTTGCCCGCGCGCCGCCACAGCAGCACCAAGCCCGCTGGCAGGCAGGCCGCCAGCGTGGCCGTGGCGTTGACCGCGCCCATGCAGGCCACCGCCACTACCGAGGGTGCGGTATCCCGCCAGTACAGCCGGCCCGGCCGCAGGAAAGGCAGCAGCACCCAGGGTGCCAGCATGACCGGCCAGGTCTCCGAGGAAATCGCGCCCAGCGTGGTCAGCGTGCGCGGGGAGAGCGCGTAGAGGAGGCTGCCCATCAGCGCGGCATAGCCCGGCGCGGCGGGAAGCACTGTGTGGACCAGGCGGAAGAAGCCCAGAAAGCCCACCGCAAGGACCAAGAACCACCAGGCGCGTTGTGCTATCCAATCCGGAAGTGGATCCGCCAGCAAGAAGAACAAGCCCTGCGGGAAGAGATAGCCATAGGCCTGGTTCTGCAGCTGGCCCAGCGTGAAAGTATCGGTATAAGCATGCAGCGCGCCGACCAAAAATCCAGCCGGGTTGGCCACCAGATCGTGCTTGGTATCAGCAGCAGTCAGCCCCCACGGCTGCACTAGGACCACGAGGGCTAAAAAGAAAAGCCCCCCGATGCGTGCGCGCACGCTACTCGCGGGAGCCGTACTCCGGCCCGCCCATCACGGCGTCGGAGGCCTTGACGGAGTTATCGTTCGGCACGGCATCTGCCTGCGAGAATTGGGCAATACCCAGGATGGTCACGACTCCCAGCGCCACGCCGACGACCGCACTGCCCAGAGCCGGGCCCAGGGTGCGCTTGTTGAGGGAATCGCTGTCGAATGCCATGGCGCCAGATTCTAGCAGCTAAAAGCTGCCTTTAGGAGTCGCTTTCTTCCGCGTCGTCCTCATCGTCGTTCTCCGGCGGCACGATGAAGACCGGTAGACCGGCGTTGCGCACGATGTACTCTGCGGTGGAGTTGTTCCACAAAGAGCGGAAGCCAGTGAGCGCGCGGGTGCCGGTGACGATGACGTCGATGTCGAGTTCTTGGGCGGCGTCGACAATCGCGCTCTGAATCGTCGTCACGGATTCCACCAGGTGGGCATGGCCCCGCAGCCCCAGGGTCTCCGCCTTGGCGATGCCCTGGCGGCAGATGGCGAGGGCCTCCTCGTAGGCCGGATCATCCTCCACGCTCTCCGGCGAGACCGTGGATTGGTGCAGCCCGGTGCGGCTGACGGCGCGGGCGGCCTGGCGCGCGGACGGCTCCCACGCGGTGAGGATTTCGACGTCGGTGGGGCGCAGAAGCCGCGCGGCGTACTCGAGTGCGCGGTCGGCGCGGTCGGAGCCGTCATAGGCAATGAGCATGGTCTCTCCGTTATTCATGTGGCCATCCTAACAACCGGGTGTTGCCCGTGCGGGTGCTTCAGGCACACTGGTGGGCATGAGAAAAGCAATGCCCGCCCTCCTGTTGAGTGCTATCTGTGCGCTGAGCGCGTGTAGCGAGGAGCCCGTGCTTTCCGACGCCCCGCCCAGCGAAACCAGCGCTGCGGCCCCGAGCGCCGCGTCGGGCGACGCGGCGTCTAGCGATGCGGCACCACAGGATGCCGCGCCTGAAGACGTTCGTGCCCGCGCCGCCGCCAAGCTCATGCCGCCGGCGCTGAACTACGAGGATGCCCGCGCTAAGCTCGAGGCCGGCGTGGGCGGGCTCTTCATCCCCAGCTGGGCCGACCCGGAGCTGCTGAGCGATGGCCCGCGGGGAGTGAACGCTTTGCGTGAGGAGATGGGCCGCGACTTTGAGGTCTCCATCGACTTCGAGGGCGGGCGTGTGCAGCGCTTCTCCGAAATATTGGGAGGCTACCCCTCCCCGCAGGCCATGGCGGAGGGCCATAGCCCGGAAGAGGTCGAGGCCCTGGCCACGGAGATCGGGCACAGCCTGCGCGCCCACGGCGTGACGGTGGACTTCGCCCCCGTGCTCGACGTGGATGGGGGAGACTTGGAGGTCGTCGGCGACCGCGCCTTCTCCACCGACCCGGCGGCCGCCGGTGAGTATGGCGCGGCCTTTGCCCGCGGGCTGCAGGCTGCCGGTGTGAAGGCCGTGTTCAAACACTTCCCGGGCCACGGCCGCGCCTCCGGGGATACGCACCTGGGTGAGGCCGTGACCCCGCCGTTAGAAGAGCTCTCTGGTCACGAGTTCGTGCCTTTCCACACGGCAATCCCGCAAGCCCCGGAAGCAGCGATCATGATGGGCCACCTCGTGGTTCCAGGCCTCGGCGAGGAGCCCGCCTCCCTCAACCCGCGGGCCTACCAGCTCGCCCGCGAGGAGCTGGACTTTGAGGGCACCATTTACACCGATGACCTGGGCGGAATGGCGTCCATCTCGGAGAACTTCAGCGTGCCGGAGGCCGTGGCCGCAGCCCTTGCCGCAGGTGCCGATATGCCGCTGTGGTCCACCGACGAGGACATTAACGCGGTCATTGATGCAGCTGCCGAAGTCGTGGCCCAACAGGAGGGTAACTAGTAAAAACTAGCTGGCAGGCGTTAATCTCGTACACGTGAAAAAGGCAATCGGACATAGGCAGCAGCGACGTAAGGGGCTTCATGTCACCCTTGGCGTGCTCGTCGGCCTGATACTCATCGCCGGCATCGCCTATGCGTGGGATGTGATGGCCAACCAGCACAAGGTTCCGCGCGCGACGTCGGTTGGCGGCGTGGACATCTCCCGCATGGAGCGCACTGCTGCGGTGGAGAAGCTGGAGCAGGAACTCGGGGACGTCGCGGCCCAGCCCGTGGATATCCGCGCCGGGGAGAAAAGCTCGCAGCTTATCCCCCAAGATTCCGGCCTGAGCCTGAACTATCAGAAGGCCGTCGATGGCATTCCCGACGCCTCCCTGAACCCCTTCTCGCGCTTGTACAGCTTTATCAAGCCCGCCCAGGAAATCCCTGTCGCCGTGGACGTCGATGAAGATCAGCTCTCCGGGGAGCTCGAGCGCGTTGGCAACGATCTGAAGATCGAACCGGAAGATGGAAACTTGGAGCTTATCGATGGCTCCCTCAAAGAGACCAAACCCAAGCTCGGTCAGGCAGTGGAAGAAGGGGAGTTGCACGAGGGCGTCGTTAAGCACTGGCTCGACCCCGAGGGCGTCGAGGTTGAGCCGATGGTGGTGGAGCCACAGATTAATGATGAGGCGATTGAGGCCATGCGCACCGGGGATGCCGCCCGCGCGCTGGATAACCCGCTGACTTTGAAGGGTGAGAACAACACCGCCGGCACCCTGCGCAAGCCGGAGATTTCCCAGTTCGTCTCCATCGCCGCTGAAGACGGCGAGCTGCGCCTCAAGGTAGATAAGGACCGCGCGCGCGAGCTTTTCCAAGAGCGCATGCAAGGCTCCGAGGTGCCCGGCACCAACGCCAAGATTTCCTTCAGCGGCAATGACAAGCAGATCACGCCCTCGGTGGATGGCTCCATTATCGACTGGGACAAGACCCTCGAGGGCTTCGAGGATCGTGTGAGCAGCGAGGATGACCGCGAATGGGACGCCGACTACAAGCCGGACCCCGCGGACTTCACCACGGAGATGGCGGAGAAGGCCACCTTCGATGACACCGTGTCTGAGTTCTCCACCGGCGGCTTCTCCGGGGCATCCGGCACCAACATCCGGCTGGTAGCCCAGCAAGTCAACGGTGCCGTGGTTAACCCGGGTGAGACCTTCTCCCTCAACGGCTACACCGGCCCGCGCGGTACGGCGCAGGGTTACGTGGAATCCGGCATCATCATCGACGGCCACGCGGGCAAGGCCGTGGGCGGCGGCATCTCCCAGTTCGCCACCACCTTGTACAACGCCGCGTACTTCGCTGGCATGGAGGACGTGGCGCACACCCCGCACTCCTATTACATTTCGCGCTACCCGGCCGGCCGCGAGGCCACCGTTTATGAAGGCGCGATTGACCTGCAGTTCAAAAACACCTCGAATCACCCGGTGCGCATCGAGACCGACTTCGGCAGCGATATCACCGTGCGCTTCAAGGGCGTGAAGACGGTGGAGGTCGAGTCCATCAACAACGGCCGTTGGGCCAAGACCGAGCCGCAGCGCAAGTCTGTGAGCGAGGACTGCTCGCCCTCCTCCGGCGCGCCGGGCTTTACCACCTCCGATACGCGTATTATTAAGGATCTTTCCGGTAAAGAGATTTCCCGGGAAACCACCACCACGGTCTATGACCCGCAGCCCATCGTTACCTGCGGTTAAGCCATGACCCGGCCGATGCACACCGCGGTGAAGGACCCGGCGGACGTCGATCAGCTGGCCCAGCACCCGGTGAAGTTTGGTCGCGTCGCCGGCCTCTTCGCCCCACACCGCGGCACGCTGCTGCTGGTGGTGGCGCTCATCATCGCCACCTCCGGGCTGACGGTGGTGCAGCCTTTCCTGGTACGCCGCACTGTGGATGAGGCCATTCCTGAACACGACACCGCGCTGCTGCTGTGGCTCGTCGGCGGCATGCTGGCCATCACCGTGGTCTCCCAGGCCATCGGCGTTATCCAGTCCTTTTTATCCGCGCGGGTGGGGCACACCATCATGCACGAGCTGCGCACGCAGGTCTTTGCCAACCTGCAGCGCCAATCGCTGCAGTTCTTTACCAATAACCGGGGCGGTGAGATTCAGTCGCGCCTGACCAATGACATCGCGGCGATGCGCGGCATGGTGACCACCACGGCGACTTCTGTGGCCAGTAACCTCACCATGACTGTGGCCACGTTGGTGGCGATGGTGGCGCTCTCGCCGACTCTGTCATTGTTGTCCCTCATCGTCCTTCCGCCTGCCGTGTGGCTGACTCGCCGCGCCGCTGTTCTGCGCCGCAGCCTCATGGAGAAAAACAGCCGCGCGCAGGCAACGTTGCAGCAGACCATTTCGGAGAACCTGTCCGTGTCCGGCATGCGTCTGGCGGCCACGCTGGGCGCGCAGGAGCGCGTCTATGACGGGTTTGAGAAGACCTCCCGCTCCCTCATCCGCCTGGAGTTGGAATCGCAGCTGGCCGGGCGCTGGCGCATGGCGCTCACCCAAATCATCTTCGGCGTGATGCCGGCGCTCATTTACCTGGTGGCCGGCCTGCGCCCGGGGATTACGATTGGCACGCTTATTGCGTTTAGTACCCTGCAGACCCAGATTTTCCGCCCGATTACCGGCCTGCTCAACGTGGGCGCGCAGTGGGTGGCGTCCATGGCGCTGTTTAGTCGCATCTTTGAGTACCTGGACCTGGAGCCCGAACTCAAGGAGGCCACCGAGCCCGCCCAGCTTGCCGACGCCTCCCTCACCCTTAGCCACGTTTCCTACCGCTACCCCGGCACTGACACCGACGCGCTTTCCGACGTCTCCCTTTCCATCCCGGCCCACACCACCACCGCACTTGTGGGGCATACAGGCTCCGGCAAATCCACGGTGGCCTCCCTTCTAGCGCGCTTAGCTGACCCGACAGAAGGTTCCGTGCGCTTAGGTGGGGTTGACCTGCGCGATATTCCACCGGAGCAGCGCGCGGAGGTCATTGGCGTGGTTTCCCAGGAGACCTACCTCATCCACGGCACAGTGCGGGAGAACCTCCTCTTCGCGCAGCCCGATGCCAGCGAGGAACAGATGTGGGCGGCGCTTAACGCCGCTCGCGTGGACGAGGTCATCGCCGCGCTTCCTGATGGGCTGGATACGCTCGTGGGCTCGCGCGGCTACCGCTTCTCCGGCGGTGAGCAGCAGCGCCTCTCGCTTGCCCGCACGCTGCTGCGCCAACCCCAGGTACTCATCCTGGATGAGGCTACCTCGGCCCTCGATAACGAAACGGAGCGCGCCATCCAAGAAGCAGTGCTTGGTGCGGACGCCACCCGCCTGGTCATCGCGCACCGCTTGTCCACCATCCGCGATGCAGATCAGATCGTTGTCCTCGATGCCGGCCGCGTGGTCGAGCGCGGCACCCACGCCGAGCTGCTGGCCCGCGACGGTGCTTATGCGGCGCTTCTGCGTGCTGCCGACGAAGCGAGCTAGTCACCATTCGGCGGGCGCCAATGTGGGGCCATTGTGGTCTATATCTGGGACGTCATAGCCGAGCTCGCAGAGAACTTCGACGGCTAAGTGGGGGTTGGAACGAATGACGGCTCTTTTCTGTGATTCTCGGAACCTCTTCCGGCCCGTAATCACGTGCTGTTCCCAGCCTTCACGTGCTTCGATGCCGAATTCCCTAATCACAAGTTCAACTACATCCTCTAAACACACGCGGAAGCGGTGACCGCCCATAGGGGAATGGATGTCTTGCTGCTGGAACGCCTTGTCCTTTTGTCCCGTCGAAGCCAGCAGAAGTCCGAGGGCCACGGAGTCAGAATGGAAATGAAAGTGGGAAACTGGCTTATTTTGTGCGTCTCGTTCGTATTCAAACCGAACAATTGGAGGCTGCTTTTTTGATTGGCGGTAGCAAATCTTGAAGCTGCTCGCTGCCACAGCTAAATGCTTGCCTGAGCTGTTCTCGCACATTGCATAAGAAGCTTCCAGCAAGGCGGGTGCTGCATTCGATGTCTTAGACTTTAACTCTTTCGATAATTGAAAACTGAACCTTTTACGCTCTGAGTTGAAAGCCTCGCCTGCGACTATCGTTGGTCCAGGAAGGCAATCATCCAAGAGTTGCTTGGCATCATTGGCGAACTTGTTTGCCAAGTTGGCTAGATGATGTGCATCCATGGCGGAGGATTAATCTCCGATGACGTACGCGAGCGCTTCAAAACGGGTGAGAATTTCCTCGTCCGCAATGGAGATTTCATCAATTGCGCGCAATGCGCGAAGCTCATCGATGGTTCGCGGGCTAAGGTCCTGAAGGAGTTGTTCGCGTTCTTTTTGTAGCTCAGCGGTTGTTCGTGGAGTGAATATAGGCGCGGACACTGGGACTCCTTTCCGTATGCTTTGTAGCATAGATGCAACAGTGGACACGTGTATTGGAGTAAAAGTAAAACCCAGCCTGAGCTGGGTAAATGAATGGAGCCGACGACGGGAATCGAACCCGCGCCAGCAGCTTGGGAAGCTGCAGTTCTACCATTAAACTACGTCGGCGCAATGCAGATTGTGCATCGCTGTAAAGCTTAGCACCGCCGCCGTCCGAGGCCATAAAAGGCCCAGTGGGGAGGTAGACTATCAACCGTGCTTCTTTCTGATCGTGATATCCGTGCCGCCATCGCCGCTGATGCTCCCGAGCGTTTGAGCATCGAGCCTTTCGACGCCGAGATGGTCCAGCCATCATCTATCGATGTGCGCTTGGACAAGTTCTTCCGCGTGTTTAATAACTCGCGCTACACGCATATTGACCCCAAACAGGAAATGCCGGACCTCACCAGCGAGGTGGAGGTGGCTGAGGGCGATGCCTTCGTCCTGCACCCCGGCGAGTTCGTGCTGGGCGCCACGCTGGAAAAGTTCACCCTGCCGGCCAACCTGGCAGGCCGCTTGGAAGGCAAGTCCTCCCTAGGACGCCTGGGCTTGCTAACGCACTCCACGGCAGGCTTTATCGATCCGGGCTTCTCCGGACACATCACGCTCGAGCTGTCCAATACCGCTAACCTGCCCATTTCACTGTGGCCGGGGATGAAGGTGGGGCAGTTGGCCATCTTCAAGATGTCTTCGCCTGCCGAGGCGCCGTATGGCTCCGGTGTGTTGGGCTCGAAGTACCAGGGCCAGCGTGGGCCGACGCCGTCGAAGTCCTATCTGAACTTCCGCTAAACTTTTCGTTCTCGCCGCGCGCTTCAGGTCAACCGCGCCTAAAATTCCCGGTTATGCGTATGACTGTGATTGGTACCGGCTACCTGGGCGCGACGCACGCCGCTTGCATGGCGGAGCTCGACCACGAGGTGCTCGGCGTAGATGTGGATGAACACAAGATTGCAGCTCTCAAGAACGGCCGCGTGCCGTTCTACGAGCCCGGCCTCCCGGAAGTGCTCGAGCGCAACATCGAGTCCGGCCGCCTGGGCTTTTCCACCAGCTATGACGACGCCGCGGAATTCGCCAACCTGCACTTCCTCGGCGTAGGAACCCCGCAGGCACACGGCTCCTATGCAGCGGACCTAACCTACGTGAAGTCCGTCATCACGGAGCTCGTGCCGCGTCTCAAGGGCGAGCACATCATCTTCGGCAAGTCCACCGTCCCGGTAGGCACCGCGGCGCGGCTGCAGGAGATGGCCGATGAGCTTGCCCCCGAGGGTGCCAGCGTGGAGATTGCCTGGAACCCGGAGTTCCTGCGTGAGGGCTACGCCGTCAAGGACACCATCACCCCGGACCGCATCGTCCTCGGCGTCGGCGAACTCGCCGAAAGCAACGCCGAAGCGGTCGCCCGCGAAGTCTATGCCCAGCCACTGGCACAGAACACCCCGTTCATCGTGACCGACCTGCAGACCGCCGAGCTGGTCAAGGTCTCCGCCAACGCCTTCCTGGCCACCAAGATTTCCTTCATCAACGCCGTGTCTGAAATCTGCGAGATTGCTGGTGCGGACGTGGTCAAGCTTGCCGACGCCATCGGCTACGACGAGCGCATCGGCCGCAAATTCCTCGGCGCGGGCCTGGGCTTCGGCGGCGGCTGCCTGCCCAAGGACATCCGTGCCTTCATGGCGCGCGCCGGTGAGCTCGGCGCCGACCAAGCCCTGACCTTCCTGCGCGAGGTCGACGCCATCAACATGCGCCGCCGCGACCGCGTCGTGGATCTAGCAAAGCAGACTTTCAACGGCTCCGTTTTGGGTCACCGCGTCACCGTTCTGGGCTGCGCTTTCAAGCCCAATTCTGATGACGTCCGCGATTCGCCGGCGCTATCCGTGGCCGGTTCGCTCTCCCTGGCCGGTGCCGCCGTGACGGTCTATGACCCGCAAGGTATGGAGAACGCCAAGAAGGTGTTCCCGACGCTGAACTACGCGGCGTCGGCAAGCGCGGCACTTAAGGATTCCGAGCTAGTCATCCTCGCCACCGAGTGGCAGGAATTCCGCGACCTCGACCCGGCTGAGGCCGGTGCACTGGTGGCCCGCCGCCACATCATCGATGGCCGCAACGTGCTCAGCGTCGATGCTTGGCGCGAGGCCGGCTGGACCGTCGAGGCGCTTGGTCGCGTCCTTCCGGCACAGTAAACGCCGCAATCGCGGTGGTCAGGGGCACCGCGAGTGTCAAGGCCATCGCGCCCAGCAGGGAGCGCAGAACCTCTGTGGCGACGAGGTCACTGGAGAGGATCTGCAGGGCTGGGCGCTGCGCCGCCGTGATGAGCATGAGCAGCGGCAGGGCCGCGCCGGTATAGGTCAGCACGATGGTGTACACCATGGAGGCGATATGGTCGCGGCCCACTTTCATCGCTGAGGTAAAGAGCGTGCCGGGCCCCACCGTCGGATCGGCTGCATGCAGCTCGCGCACGGTGGAGGCCTGCGCCACCGCGATGTCGTTGAGGCTGCCGAGCGCACCGATGATGAACCCGCACAGCAGCACGCCCACCACGGAAACCCCTGGCATGTAGAGCAGTAACTTGAGGTTATCCTCCGAGCTCGATCCTGTCAGTGCCGTGCTGCTTATCGACGCCCACCCCAACGCCCCCGACAACGCCAGCGCCACCAAAGCGCCTCCCAGGGCGGAGGCGGATTTCCAGTTCACGCCGTGCACGAGAGGAACGGCGAGGAAAAGGATGGCCGCGCAGGTAACGAGCGCCAGCGGCAGCGCCGAATGGCCCTCGATGAGGGAGGGGATGAGGTAAAAGAACACAATGGCCAAACTGATACCTAGGCCCAGCAGCGCGCGCAGCCCATGCCAGGCGGCGAAGGCGATGATGATGACGGCGGCGATAATCGCCCATAAGCCAAGGTTGCCGGTGCGCTGGAAATCGGCGAAGGCATAGGTGCCGTCGCTGGATACTGTCAGAATTACCTCGTCACCGGGGTGGAGGGTCGGGTCACTGGCCACGCCATAGAATACGAGCTGCGTCTTGCGGCCTGCGTCTGCGCCGGAGGTCAGGTCAATGAGGGCGCGGGAGCAGGAGGTGTCGTCGCCCTCGGCGGGGATGAGCGGGGCCTCATCGAAGGCGCGGCCCGTGTGGGGATCGGAGCACAGGTGGTTATCCACGGTCTCCACGGTGCCTTCGACTTGTGGATGATTGAGGGCGTAGGTGGTGGAAAAGTCCGGGCTGGTGTGCTCAGTAAGCGCGCTGGTGGGGCGGAGGATGAATAGTCCCGCGAGGGTTGCGAGGGCCGTGATGGCAAGAAATCCTAGGAGCCCCGTGCGCCACGGGCTGAGGTTAGTCATGCCTACTATTGTGAATGAGATTCATAATAAAGAAAAGTATTGCTGACACGGTCAACAAGTTATCCACAGGCTAGCGGCGGTGCCGTTGTGAGGCGCGGTCGGGGTGTTTAGCGTTGCTGGCATGAACCTTGTGGAAGGCACGGCATTACAGCTTCCACCGGAAGTGTCGGTGACTCCAATGACAATGCTCTGGCTGAAAACGTTAACGGCTCCTACAAGAACGAGCTGATCCATACTCGCAGGTGGGATGGTGTTGTCGAGGTAGAAATCGCGACGCTCGAATGGGTGTCATGGTGGAACGAGACGAGACTTCACCAAAGCTTGGGATACCGAACCCCAGTCGAAGTGGAAACCGAATTTTGGAAGCAGAACCCGCCGCAAGAAATAATAGAAATCAAGGCAAATACCTAGGAACAAAATTCGGGGCACTTCACATCGACGCCGCTTGGTAAAGCCTTTCAGTCCCATGGAGTTCATGATGCGTGCGACCTTCTTGTGATTGATTGGGCCGAAGTCCGTATCGTCGTTGAGGCTTGCAGCGATGCGTTTAGCACCATAAAGCCCGTGCTCATCATCGAAGATGGTCTTGATTTTTGCACCAATAAGGGCATCGGAACACATCTTTAACCTGCGGTTTTCGCGGGTTTGCACCCATTTGTAGAACGAGGAGCGATTGAGCTTTAACACGTGGCACATCCGTGTGAGCCTAGTATTCGGTTCGGTGGTCATAGACAAACTGGAAGCGGATTACCAGTGAGTCTCTTTAAGCAAAATATTTCGCGGCCTTGCGCAGGATATCGCGTTCTTCGCGCAGTTTAGAGACTTCCTTTGTCTCACTGGCGGATCCGCTCAGAATCAGTCGTCGCCTGAGCTTTATCACGCATGCTTTTCGAGTGGGCACGTTTGCCGGTGCTGTACTGCTTGAACCAGGAAAAAGTGAGGAGCGATTGATTCCTAGTTCTGCTGAAGCCGCGTGAAGTGAGAGGTCCTCATTGTTTTCGTAGAGGGCCACA
>NZ_KV814416.1:128502-196918 GCF_001813925.1 Corynebacterium sp. HMSC072D12 | reverse complement strand
CCAACCCAACCGGGCTGGATATCAGGTGTCCAACAAAAAGGGGTCAGGTCCCTAGGCCCAAAACGTTAAGAAATGATCCGGTTCATCGATGAACACCGGAATCGTTTCTCTGTCGAGTTCATTTGTAAGACGTTGAAGAATAACCGGGCTGGTGGGTTTATCACCTCGCGTGGGTATCGCTACTCCAATGCCCGTGGATTACGTGCTCGTCGCCTTCACGGCTGCTGTACTGATTGAACGCATTAGAACTGGTCATCGGGATAATTACGCCGCCTACGGTGTTCGGAAAATGGGGCATGGCCTCCGCCGCGACGGAATTAATATCGGTTGTGAACACACTGCTTAGTTGATGCGCCTGGCCGGTGTTTCTTACAAAGGCAAAGGCAGATCACCTATCACAACCGGTAAGCCTAACGTGCCTGAAGCGACCCAGACTTGGCCGAGCGTGAAGGCAAAGCCCAGTATCCGAACACACTGTGGGTGGCTGACATTACGTATGTGCGCACGAAGAAAGTGAGCTAGCACGGGTTTGATGGAGGGTAGGAAGTAACGGAGGGTTTTTCCTATGCCAGCACAGAAGAAGTACCCGGATGAGCTTCGCCAACGTGCCGTGCGCTTGGTGTTAGACGCTTAGTCTGATCGCTCGACTGTGACGGGAGCGATTGGCCGCGTCGCCGAGCAGCTCGGGATCAACAAGGAGACCCTGCGAGGGTGGGTCAACCAAGCCAAAGTCGAGGCCGGTGATAAGCCAGGAACGACAACGTCGGATGCCGAGCAGCTAGCTCAATTGGAAAAAGAGAACCGAGAGCTGAGACGCGCGAATGCGATTTTGCGGTCAGCATCGGCTTTTTCGCGGCGGAGCTCGAGCGCCCCTCTCAGTGGTCATCGGCTACATCACCGGCCATAAAGATACCTTCGGCGTCGAGCCGATCTGCCGGACTTTGAAAGAAGCCGGCATCAAGATCGCGTCGAGTACATACTACGCCTGTATAGCCCATACCCCCAGCAACAGGGAGGTACGCGACAGTATTCTCATGGACTACCTGCAGAGACTGTTCACACAGAATTTTTACGTCTACGGGGCACGCAAACTGTATGCCCTCATCAACCAAGACCATCACCTGGCCACTCATGGTCAAGGGCCTGTGGCTGGCTGCACCGTCGAGCGATTGATGAAAAGAGCCCACATCCAAGGCCTGATGCGTAAAAAGAGTCTGGATACAACGTATTCAGCAAAGAGAGACAACTGTCCGAAAGACCTGGTCAACAGGTGGTTTAAGGCTGATGCCCCCAACGTATTATGGGGTGCTGATTTCATTTACGTGCGCACCCTATCCGGCCGAATCTACACCGCGTTTATTACCGACGTGTACTCGCGCAGAATCGTGGGCTGGAAGCTCAGCGACACCATGTATACCGAGCCGGCTGTTGACGCACTCAATATGGCCATAGCCGACCGGCTCCGTCAGGACCAGCGCGTTGACCAGCTTATTCACCACAGTGACCGAGGGGCCCAATACCGCGCTATCGCGTACGGAGCAACCCTTGACGACAACCAAATTGTCGCATCCGTCGGCAGTAAAGGAGACTCCTATGACAATGCCCTATCAGAGGCTATAAACAGCTTTTACAAGGGAGAATGCATCCATAACGTCAGCATGCATCCTAAAGGCTTCGCCACACTCGACGAAGTCGAGAAAGCCACCGCCAACTGGGTCGGCTGGTACAACAACCACCGACTCCACTCAGCCCTGGGCCACACCAGCCCGTCGACTACGAGACCGCCTACTGGAATGCAATCTCCACCACGAACGCAGCCGCCTGACCCAACCCAAAACCAGAAAAACTACGCTCTAGAAAACTCGGGGCTTGACAGGGTGCGCGCCGGGGAGACGATGAAAACCCGGGGATCCTGCACCGGGCGGGGTGCGGCGAAGGCTGGCGCGGTGGCCAGGGTTGCGGCGGTGTCTACCGCCAGGGCGACTGCGCCGGTGATGGTGAGGCGGCGGGTAGTAGAAGCCTGAGAGGAGGATGAGCTCATGAGTTCATGATGTTAAGCAACGCACCAGGCAAAAGCTCGTTAACTCTCCGTGGTGTCCCCAGTGCCGGAGGTTGTGGGGCCCTCCTCGCCTTCCTGCTTGCGGAAGTTCTTCCACCACCAGCGGATCAGCAACAGCACGATGATCGCCGCGGCAGCGAGGATGGCCCACATCCACCACTGCCAGGTGGTGCCCTGCCCGTCGAAGACGGACTCTTCCTGCGGGTCCATCGGCACGCGCTCGGCGGTGATGATCAGTCGGTGGGTGTTGATGCCATAGGGGGTGCAGGTGATGAGCATGACCAGGTCCTTATTCGGCGTGCGGCGCAGCAGGCTGGTCTTATCCGGGGTGACGACCTCGATGTCTCGGACCTCGTACTTCAGCTTCTCGCCCGCCGCGGCGACGTAGACCGGGTCGCCCTTCTCGATCTGGTCGAGGTTGTCCCACAGGGTGGCGTTCTGCAGTCCGGTATGGGCAGAAAGCGCGGAGAGTCGGCCCTCTGGTGGGGCGGGCAGGATAGCGCCATCTTCGCCGAGCTCGCCGGGTGCGCCGACAGGCAGGTCCGTGCCGTAAAGGTGGCCGACCCCGCGGGCCAGCACGCGGTCGGAGGTGCCGTGGAAGATTGGCAGATCGGACTTGATGGAGGGCAGCACAATGCGGCCCATGGCCTCGGTCTCGTTCAGGACGGAGAGGTAATTCAGGTAGCGCTGATACGCCGGGGAGCTCTCGTCGTCGGAGCTGGTCCACGCATCGCCGGGGTCGATATCTCCGAGGTTGGCGTTGTATTGCTGTGCCTCCTCCCAGGCTTTATTGAGGACCTCTGGGGGCACGCCCTTTTCCAGCTGCGAGTAGGCATCGGCGGCGCGGGATTGCTGGTAGTTATTCCACTGGGTGGCGAGGACCGGGTATAGCAGTACGCCCAAGCCGGCGAGGATGAGGAAGACGGCGATGATGGCGTTGGTGTTTAGTTTCTTGCCACGCCGGGGCGGGGTCGCGTCCGTCGTGTTCGGCGTTTGGGGTTGATCTGTCATAGGCCTTAACTTCTACTGCGGGGTTGAGGTTCGCTTCGGTGGAATGTGGAGATTCCGAGTCTATTTTTAGCTGCGAGGCTCCTAAAGGCTTAATTTTCGCCGTGAGACACATAACATTTTTCACCCTAATGGGGGGAGTGTGTCTCCAGTGCGATCAGGGTGAAATACTGCTCAACAATATAGGTTGAGGGTGGTTTTGGGTCGTGTCAGCTAAGTGTGTTTTGGGGAGCAGTAACGTGTATCTTAACTATTTTAGCTGCAGGGGTGTGGAAAGTGCTTAATTTCCAGTAAGCTAATCATGTGCGATCTACTAGGTGAGGCTCGCGGGACTGAAGCCCAAAAATGGCATCACAACAAAAGTGATTTGTCAACAAAGGGGTTTTGGGCGCGTGTGAACCGCCAGCGAATTTTAAGGTGTCGTGGCTGAAAAAGGCGGCAAGCTTAAAAGTAGCTAACCGGAGTGGGTCGCTGAACGTCGAGGGGCGCTACGCGCTCCAGTCCCTACTGATGTAAAGGAATTCACTCCAGTGAAGAAGAACTCTCTGACCATTCGTTCGGTCACTTTCGCCGCCGTCGCTGGCCTCTCCTTGGGTATTGCTGCCCCGGGCGCGATCGCTGCTGCTCAGGACACTGCTATCAACCAGCCAGCCGGCGATTCCCCGCTGGTGAATAAGAAAGCCAAGGGCTCGCTCACCATTCACAAGTTCGGTAATCCGACCAGCGAAGGCCAGCCGTCTGGTACCGAAGCTGATGTCAAGGATGTTGAGGACAACGGTGGCCAGAAGCTTGAAGGTGTCGGCTTCACTGTTTACAAGATCAACAAGACTGCAGACGGCGCTACCGACATTGATGTCACCACTAACGAAGGTCTGCTGGCTGCTTCGAAGCTGAAGGCATCTGACTTCTCTCAGGGCGCAGCTCTCAAGGGTGACCTGCCTGCGGGTGTCCTGTCGGAGGTTGCATCCGGTAAGACCGGCCCAGACGGCAAGTGGGTCGTTTCCCCGAATCTTGACCTCGGTGCTTACCTGGTTGTTGAGACCGGCCCGAAGGAAGGCTATGACCCGGCTGTTCCATTCATCGCTTTCGTTCCGATGACCAGCAATGGCAAGGTAGGCGACGAGACTCAGGGCACCACCTGGAACTACGATGTCCACGCGTTCCCGAAGAACTACAAGGACGAAGAGCCGACCAAGACCGTCAAGGACAAGGACCAGAACGCTGGTGATAAGAACCTTGTCTACACCGTCACTGGTACCGCGCGACAGCTGAAGCCGAACACGGAGCGCACCCAGTTCCAGATCACTGACCAGATTGACCCGAAGCTGGAAATCACCGAAGTGAAGGTGACGGTCGCTGGCCAGGAGATCCAGCCGACGCAGGATGTTGATGGGAAGTTCTTCGAGGGCAACAAGGTCGACGTCGCCCTGAAGCCAGAAATTGCAAAGACTCTCAAGGCCGGTGACAAGGTCGTCGTTACCATCACCACCACGCTGAAGTCTGAGTTCGCGAAGGATACCGATATCGCGCCGAACAAGGCTCTGGTCTTCCAGAACAACCCGGATGGTACCGAAAACTCCACTCCGAAGGAGACTCCGGAGGTCAAGACCTACTGGGGTGGCCTGCAGTTCAAGAAGGTCGATGGCGACCGCAAGGGTCTGGAAGGCGCCGAGTTCCAGATTGTCCGCCAGGCCGCTGGTGAGAAGTGCTCCGAGATTGACACTAAGAAGAAGGACTCCTGGACTCCGGTAAACGGTCAGCAGGGCGGCGAGGTTAAGACCACCTTCGTCTCTGGCCAGGACGGTATCGTCAAGATTACCGGTCTTCACGTCAACGACTTCGAAGACAATGCTGAGGTTGCCGCTGATGACCAGTCCCACTACTGTCTGATTGAGACCAAGGCCCCGAAGGGCAAGGAGCTGCTGCCGGAGGCACTCGAGTTCAAGCTGGTTGCTACGTCGACTGACCCGGAGCGCGTCTACAAGCTGGCTTCCGTCCAGGTCGGTGCTAACGAGGGCGAGGTCGTTAACTCCAACGACACTACCCCGAACCTGCCGATGACCGGTGGCATGGGTATTGGCATCCTGGCCGCAATTGGTGCCGCCATCGTGGCAGCCGGTGCATGGTTCGCACGCCGCGGCGCTAAGAACTAATAGCCCGCTGAATCGGTAAAACCTGGCCCTCAAAAGCAACTGCCCGGGCCAGGTTTCACCCAAAGCACGGCCAAGCAGAACCAGCCCTAGGAGCACCCCGTGGATCAGACCCTCAGCACCGACGTGGAACCGGAGAAGGAACCGCGCCGTGCCAACAGCGCCAAAACCAGTCCCGTGCTGGCCGCGGTGCTCGTGATCCTTGGGGTGCTCGTGATGTTGTACCCAGTGACGTCCACCCTGTGGAATAACCACCTCGCCACGAAGGCCGCGCAGGAATACGCGAAACTCGAAAAGGGCACCCCACAAGCGGTGAAGAACACCCAGTGGGAGCGTGCCCACGAGTACAACGAGAACCGAACCACCGGCCCCATCCTTGACCCCTGGCTCGCCCGCTTCGACGAGAAAAACCCCGACTACCAGGAATACCTGGACCAGCTCGACGCGAACGACGCGATGGCGCGCCTCATCTTCCCGAAGATCAAGGCAGACCTGCCGATCTTCCACGGGACAGATGACGACACTTTGCAAAAGGGCTTGGGACACCTCTTCGGCTCCGACTTGCCAGTCGGCGGTAAGGGCACGCACTCGGTGATCACCGGTCACACGGGTCTGGCGAACTCCACCATGTTCGACCACCTCAATAAGGCGGAGAAGGGTGATGTCTTCTACGTCCAGGTCTCCGGCGAGAAGCTGAAGTACGTGGTCGACCAGATCAAGGTCGTGCTGCCCAGCGAAACCGAGGACCTCCGCCCGGAGCAGGGCGAGGACTACATCACCCTGATCACCTGCACTCCCTACGGGATTAACACGCACCGCCTGCTGGTGCGCGGCCACCAGGTCCCGCTGGACCCAGAGGATCACGAGGTTTTCGACAAGAACCACGGTGCCGGGTGGCAGTGGTGGATGTACGCGCTCCTCGCGGCAGCAGCTGTTGTGCTGCTCCTGCTGCTGCGGTGGCTGCTGAAGAACAAGCGGGATGACGAATCCCAAGAAACGACAGAGACGATGAATGACGAAAGGGCTGGAGCAGATGACTAGCCACGCACGCGCGGTACGGACCAGTCGCAGCCTTGTGGCGGCCATCGCCCTCAGCGCTGGCCTGCTCGGCGGCGCAAATGGTGCCGTCGGGGTTGCCGACGCAGCCCAGGTAGCCGGGCTGAGTGATCAGCCCGGGGTATCCCGCGACTACGGAACCGACACGCTGAGCATCACGCTTTCCCCGGGCAATGGGGACCCGGTCAACCCTGCCACGGGCAAGGTCGCGGGCGTGACCATCAAACTGGAGCGGCTGCAGGGCATCGACCCGGAGAACGCCGCGGATAAGGCGAAGGTCCGCAACACCAGCGCAGACGAGATCGCTGACTGGCCGACCGACCGCACGATCACAGCCGTGACCAACGAGGCCGGCCAGGTCCGATTCCAGGGGCTCGAGAAGGGCATCTACCTGGTCACCTCCCAGGCACCGGCTGGTGCCGCGGCGGGAGAGTACCGGGAGATCAGCCCCTTCCTGGTGGCGGTTCCTTTCCATACTGTTGCTGATAACCCCCGGCCGGTGGAAGGGGTGATCGTGGCGAAGACGAACAACACGGTTCCGCCGAACACCCCACCGACCGAACCACCGACGACGCCGCGGACGACGCCGCCGACGACGCCGTCCACCCCGCCCCCAGGGGACACCCCGCCGGGCGAAACCCCGCCGCCACGGGAGACCCCCGGGTCGGGTAATGAGAAAGAACGCGAACAGGGCGCCCTGGCGATGACTGGTGTGCAGATCATCGGTCTCGTCCTCGCCGCGGTGGCGCTGATGGGCGCCGGGCTGTTGATGCTGTTGATCACGAAGAAGCGAAAGCAAGAAGGGTAGCGACAATGAAAACAAGATTCATGGGAGTAGCGGCCGCGCTGATTGCCGCGCTTGCGCTGGTTTTCGGCGTCGCCGTCCCAGGCGCGCTGCCCAGCCTTCCGGCCCCGACCGCGCAGGCGCAGACGCAGGCGACGACCATTCCGGTGAGCCCGGCGAAACACGATTTTTCAAACCTCAATGCCAGGCCCGATCCGACATTTGAGTTCACCGTTGGGGCGGACGCCACGGTCACGAGTCTTGAATTTACCGTTTCCGGAATGAGTTGGGTGCAGGGGTACAAGCTGGAAATAAACGGAACGTCAATTCCACCGCAGTTCAGTCCAAGCGACGGCACACGTCAAAACTTTACGATCGCCCATAACGGTCTGAATATTTCGGTGGAAAAAGGGGACGTTGTTCGCCTGACCCCCGATTTCACAGCGCCAAAGGTAACGGGTTCGGTGTCCGTCGCGCTGAGGGGCACGACATCAACAACCACCGAACCGGAACCACAGCCGGAGCCGCAGCCTGACCCGGAACCGGAGCCGGGCACGTCCGTGACCCCTGCCGCGCCAACTGCAGTTGATCCAGCCACCGCGCCCACCTGTGTTGAGAAGGGCTACATCAACATCCCAGACATCAAGGGTGTCGACTACTTCATTGGTGGTGAGCGCAAGCAAGCCGGTCAGCATTTCTACGAGGGCAAAAAGGCCACCGTTAAGGTCACCGCCAAGCCCCAGGAGGGATACCAGTTCGCTGCCGATGCGGAGGCCGAGTGGTCCTTCGACTTCAGCGGCGCGGTGAAAGACTGCTCAGATTCTTCTGAAAACCCCAAGCCACCGGCTGTCGAAGGGCGTCACTTTGATGCCATCGGCCACGATTTTGCAGTTAAAGCTGACCCAGTAGATCCGACGAAGTCCAATGCCTTTACAGCTAAGGTGACTGAGGAATCTCACATGAAGTACGCAACCGTGCGTATCGAGACGGACGCGACCTTCCTGGATCCGCAGAAGTACAACCTCACTTTGGACCAGATCGAGCCAGGTGTGACCTTGCAGAAGCGCAACGTCAATATTGGCAATGGGGTCATCACTATGGACGTCGTGCCGGTAAAGGATGGGAAGCCGGTTGACTCTGCCGTCGTGCCGAAGGATGCGGTATTCACCTTCACTAATAATCTCTCGGAGAACAAGAATCTGAAGGTCACTCTTGATGTGTATGGCGAGAAAAAGAGTGAGCCAAAACCGCCGCCGATTATCTCTCCGCCAGATGGAGCTAAGTGGGTTCACGGGCGAGTTGACAACCCACCCATGCCACAGCGTTGTGGTCTGCGCATTGCTGTGGTGGCCGACCTTTCGACATCGCTCCGCTACGCAGATACTAATGGCTTCGAGGCATCCAAAAAGGCTGCGAATGCATTTATTGATTCCCTGCAGGGCACCCCAGCTGAACTCGGAATCTATAATTTCGCAAGTGGCGGTCCGGCTAATCAGGCTGGAACGACACACGGTCAGAACCCACCCTATATTTCAATGCTGTCGGAGCAGGGCGTCCAGCGAGCAAAGGAAGTAGTTAACAACTGGAGCTATAACGCAAATAACAGTGCTACGAACTGGGAAGCGGGCCTGAGGCAGGTCAAGGATCACGACTACGACGTGGTGTACTTCATCACGGATGGTATGCCCACGACCTCCTCGACAATCAAGAGCAAGGGCATCGGTGGTGAATTCGTTCAGGCTAGTGCTCTCAACGACGCGATTAAGGCAGCCAACGAACTCAAAGCTGCCGGTACCCGTGTTGTGCCAATCATGGTTGATCTGACGCTTGGCGGAAATACGGGTAAAGATTGGGTTGTTGAGCAAGACTATGTTCTCAAGGACATCAAACGCATCGGTCTGAATGCCGAAGTGCCGCAACAACCTGGTGTCTACTACAGAATCAACTCCGGGATTCAAGGCGCGCGAGAAGCAAACTACAACGACAAGGAACGTAAAGGAACTAACGAGAGCGGCGAGCTCATTATGGCGAACCTAGAGAGAGCTGCGAAGCTGGCGCCGAATCGGGCACTGCAGGTGTTTGAACGGTTGCCTAATGGGAGGTCAGTGACAGTCACTTCGGACATGTCGAGGTGGACCTACGGTGCACGTGGTGTCAAAACCATGGGCGAGGATATCTCGGGCACTGGTGACACGGTGAGGGTGTCTAACTACAGCAATCTTGCGGAACAGATGAAAACAATCGCCCAAGACGTAACCACACGATGCAACGGTGTGGTGACCGTCAAGAAGCGCATTGTCGATGAAAACGGCAAGGTTCTTGAAGACGGTGCCCCAGGTTGGGATTTCACCCTCTCTACCGGTGGCCAGGACATCATCGACCCAGGTAATGGCGAGCTCGTTCGGAGGTCGCTGAAGGCAACGTCCTCGGCCGACAGGGACCTTGGCACTGCCTCCTGGAACATCATGAGCGAACAAGAGCAGCAACTGACTCTGGTAGAGACACAGCAACCGGGTTTCAACCTCTATAAGAGGAATGACAAGAATGCCGTGTGTACCGAAACCCGTGACGGGGTAACGAAACCGGTTGAGGTCACAAATGACGGTGAGTTCGGTTTCAAGGTCAAGATGAGCGAGAAAGATAAGAAGCTGTCTTCGGTTTCCTGCGTAGTTGATAACTACAAGCAGCCGGAAACTCCGCCGGGCAAGCTGACCTTCAAGAAGGCTCAGTACGACGGCGATAAGATCGTGGAGATGTCTGGGCTGGGTGGCGCGACCTTCAAGATCTACCCGTCCAAGGGAGGCCAGCCGGACTACAGCGCTGGAGAGCTCTACACCATCGAGCCCGGGAAGGAGTCTATCGAAGTGAAGACGACCGGTACGTTCTTCCTCGTTGAAACGAAGGCTCCTAAGGGGCTCAACCTGCTGGCCCAGCCGGTCGAGTTTCAGATTTCAGTGGATGAGCAGACTAAGCAATATAAGATTTCTGCGGTCAGCACTAGCAGCGGACAAATCCAAGTGAGTGGCCAAGGCGATAAGATGATCCTGCAGGTGGCGGACACCACTGCCGGTAAGCTCCCGAAGACCGGCGGGTACGGCGTGGCCCTCGTGGGGCTCGTTGGTGCCGTGCTCGCAGGCGCGGGCCTCCTGCTCGGCCGCCGTAAAACCGCCTAAGCGGTAAAACCAGGCAGGGGAGTGGCGCGTGCATCGCGCCACCTGACCTAGGTAGTAGGCACATAAAGGAGGGGCGGGCTCAGCACACAACGCTGAGCCCGCCCCTTTTTCCTTGGGCTGCGTGCCACGGGCATGATCTCGATGCCATGAACCGCTACCCCCGGTGGGCACTAATCGCTGCGTCACGCCAGAAGCAGAGGCAAGCGTTCAGAGGAGATGGACACCGGTTGAGGGCAAGCAAAGCACATCTTCGCAGCCAGGCGGCGGGCATCGAGCTCGTCGCCGGCGTTGCGGGGCTCAGCTTTGAGCAGCTGCGGGCGTGGGGTCCGGAGTCTGTGGCGCGTTCCTTGCTGACGCTTTTCGACGTCTACTTTGCCTCCACCTCCTTCACCCGCAAACAAGCGCGTGCCGTTTCGGCGGCGCGTGCTAATGGGCACGACCTGCCCACGCTGCTGCTTATTGAGCGCTTCGCAGGAAGGCTGAAGAAGCAGCGTGAGGCGTGGGATTTGCGCGTTGAGTTGTGCGGCATTGCTGGTGATGAAAAGGCCGTGGCCCGCTATGCGCGCAAGCGCATTCGTGAGCTCAACCCGCCGCCCGCGCCGAAGCCGGGCGTGACAATTCGCCGCGGCAAGGAACTGTCGAAGCTCACGCTCACGGCCCCGGCCGCGCTCATCGAGGACCTGCGTCCCAACATCGACGAAGACGATCCCGTCGGCTCGTTTACGGCTGCGTTTCGAGAAGGCCGCCTCGCCCGCCCCGTACCCCAGACCCTCGCCGTCATGGAGCTTCCCGAGTACGCCACAATCTTGGGCCGCTTGGGCGACCCGTCCACCCCGCGCCCCGACTCCGTAGAATCGAATGCGTCTTCCTCGGCACCTCTTTCCTGCACAACAGCGTCTTCTGCAGCCACAACTCCTGCTTCCAGCCAGCCCGCCGACGCATCACCGTCTAATGATTCTGACGAGCCTGCCATCGGAGAGACATCCGGCCACGACACCACAGCGTCCGGTGAGCGCACAGCGCCGGACCTTGGGGATATCGTGATTCAGCTATCCAACGGTGCCAAGATCACGGGCAAAGAGCTCATCGAGCGGGAGCTCGCGGAAGAAGGCCTCGTCATGCTCGTCGACCGCGTCAAAGGCCCCGTCGAACTCCACCGCACCCAGCGCGTTGCTTCGGAGAAGCAGCGCATCATGGCCAGCGGCGAGCAACCCACCTGTGCCTGGGGCCGTTGCCTGTGCGGCGCCGACTATTGCCAGATACACCACATCCAAGAATGGAGACACGGCGGCGAAACGAATCCTGAAAACCTCACCCCGCTGTGCAAATACCACAACGCTATTAACGGACTGCCGGGTCGTGGCCGCATCGTGCGGGAAAACGGCAAGGTTAAGTGGGTGCCGGCTGGTCCCCGCGATCCGCGGGAACCGGTACATCCGCACCGCGCACCACGCGCCCAGCGGATTCACGAAAACCGTCAAGACACAGTAAGCACCGTTGCGGTGCCTAGCACAAGCCGTCGCGCCCAGACCGCAAAGCCGGCCGAACCACCGACATCCACACGTTCTGAGCCGGGAAGCCCCGCCCCGCCGGAGCGCTAACGCTTGAGGCAAAGGGGGCGCATCCTGCACGCACGCTTTTGCGCCGAGTGCGCCTCTTTACGCGTGTCCGATCGTGGCAAGCAGGGCTACTGGCGGTAGCTCACCAGGAAGTTGCCGAGCCGCTCAATCGCGTTCTCCAGCTGCGATGCCCACGGCAGCGTAACCACGCGGAAGTGATCCGGCGTAGGCCAATTGAAGCCGGTGCCTTGCACCATGAGGATCTTCTCGGCGCGCAGAATGTCGAGCATGAGCTTCGAGTCATCGTGGATCTCATAGACCTCTGGGTCCAAGCGCGGGAAGCAGTACAGCGCGCCCATCGGCTTTACCACGGACACGCCGGGAATCTCGTTGAGCTTCTCGTAGGCAATATTGCGCTGCTTGAGCAAGCGCCCGCCCTCACCGGTGAGCTCATAAATGGACTGCCGCCCACCCAGCGCCACCTGGATCGCGTGCTGTGCCGGCACATTTGGGCATAGGCGCGTGCCCGCCAGCAAGTCCAAGCCCTCGATGAAGCCACGCGCATGGGACTTCGGGCCCGTGAGCACCATCCAGCCGGCGCGGTAGCCGGCCACGCGGTAGGCCTTGGACAAGCCATTAAACGTGATCGTCAGCAAATCTGGGGCCAGGGAGGCGATGGAAATGTGCTTCGCACCGTCATACAGAATCCGGTCATAAATCTCATCCGCCAGAATCAGCAGGTTATATTCGCGCGCTACATCCACGATTTTCTGCAGCGTTTCACGCGAGTACACGGCACCCGTCGGGTTATTCGGATTAATGACCACAATGGCCTTGGTCTTCTCCGTTACTTTCGCGCGAATATCTTCAATGGAGGGATTCCAATCGTCCTCCTCATCGCACAAATAGTGCACAGGCGTGCCACCCGCCAGCGACGTCGCCGCCGTCCACAGGGGGTAGTCAGGGGCGGGGATGAGAACCTCATCGCCGTCGTCAAGCAGCGCCTGCGTCACCATCGAAATCAGCTCGGACACGCCGTTGCCCAAGTACACGTCATTGACGTCGAAGCTGGGGAAATCCTCCAGCTCATAGCGGGTTACAATCGCGCGCCGTGCCGGGATAATACCCTTCGACGTGGAGTAGCCCTGCGAGGTCGGCAGCGCCGCAATCATGTCGCGCATGATGACATCCGGCGCATCGAAACCAAACACCGCCGGGTTGCCGGTGTTGAGCTTCAGAATGCTGTGCCCGTCGAGCTCCATGCGCTCGGCCTCCGTAGAAACCTCGCCGCGAATATCGTAGGCAACGCCCTGTAGTTTGGTGGATTGATCAAAAATCCGGTTCTGAGTCATGCCGGATATGTTACTTCTGGTTCCACTGTTCCAGCTTGCGTTTGGCCAGATTCATCGCATCCCCAGTAATTTCACTTGCTTGGCGACGCCTCTCCGCCCACTGCGCCTGCTCCAACGCCCGCATCTGCGCGCGTTCTTCAGCGCCGGCGGCTTTCAGCTCGCGCATGCGCTGGCGCTCGATCTGTCGCGGCGACGGACGGTGCCAGGACTCCGGCCCCACCTTGGCCACGTAGAGCATGATCCACAACGCGGGGATGAGGAAGAGCAATCCGGTGCCGGTGAGTGCGGCGGTGACGCCGGACAGAGCAGCGAAGGATGCAATCGAGCCGAAAAAGAGCCCTAGCGAGCCAACCAACGCGGTGGCCAAGCGGGGTTTCCGGGTTGATTGGTAGGCGCGGGCGACCTCACCTTGGGAGTAGATCTTGAGCTCGCTGCTGGCCTTGGTGGGGATATCCATGAAGACATCTGCCAGTTCGCGGCGGGTCGTTGCCTGCATCACCGCGTCGGTGCGCTCCTCAAACTCATCCATGGTGAGGCGACCTTCACCCAACGCCTGGGCGAGGTCATTGACGGCGTCGGTCCGTTCGGCGTCGGAAAGCCGCATGCTGAAAGGATTAGTCACATTGGCTATTTTAACAGCCTTAATCCTCTGCCTTTGCGGGTTCCTTTTCGCGCACAAGGCCGGAGAGGAACGGGAAGATTGCAACGGTGAGCGCGCCGCCGGCGATGAAGATCGAGGCGATCTCAGAATCGACGATGCCCGAATCCACCGCTAGCGTCATCACCGCCACGATAATGGGCAGGCCGGTCGCCGCGTAGAGGGCAACCTGGATGCGTTCGCGGGTGGTTTCGACGTTGGAGCCGGTTTGGTGAAGGTTTTCGCGTAGGAACACCGGCAGGCCGCGGGTCACCAGGATGAGCAGCGGGATGCCGAGGACCTTGATGGGCTCGTCCATGATGACGTTCCAGTCAATCGCCATGCCGGAGACCACGAAGAAGACGGGAATGAGCATGGAATAAAAAACCACGTCGAGGCGGTTTTCCAAGCCTTTATGGAACTCATCGGGAATGATGCGGTTGAGGATGATGCCCGTTGCAAAGGCGCCCAGGACGATGTCGAGTTCGAATACCGCCGTCACTGCCATGAGGATGGCCAACATCAGGATGATGAGACGCATGATGGTTTGGTTGGTGGAGCCCGCCCCGGAGATGAAGGCGTCCTTGAACCACGGCATGAGGGTGGTAATGGCGAAGGGCATAACGGCCACGGTGACCGCGATTGCGATGAAGGCGAGAAGAATCAGCATCGTTGTCCACGTGGAGCGCGTTCCCAACAGGAGCGCCATTGCAGTAATTGGCGCGACCTCACCGATCGCGCCGTGGATGACCACGGAATCGCCCACTCGAGTGCCCAGGAGTTTGTCCTGTTTGAGCATCGGTGTGATGGTGCCCAGAGCAGTCGAGGTCAAAGCGATGGCCATGACGATGGCGCTGGGGATGTCATCCATGAGGAAGTAGGCGCCGACGCCACACGCCACCACGCAGATGAGCCACGTGGATAGCCCTGTGGCGGCTTCCTTCGATTTCAGGGCGGCGAGGTCAATTTCGAAACCCGCAAGGAGGAACAGCGCGCCCACGCCGAGCTCCTTGAGCATGCCAATGCCGGGGTCTTCGTGCGCCAAGCCCAACATCGAAGGGCCGATGAGCATGCCGAAGAAAATAAGCAGCGCCACGGCCGGCATCTTCTTGCCTAGGGCATGGGATACCAACGGTGCTAGCAGCGCTACCGCCATGATCCATGCGAAGGACACCAGCGAGTCGGTGTAATTGCTTTCGCCCGAGGCGAGGACGTAGGTCACGTCAGTGTGCATGGAGTAGAGCGTACCTGTGGGGTATCAGGCACGCCTACCTTGCGCGGCGTTGATGTGGCCGACGTCGCACTAGTCCTCGCTTTCCGACGCCCCTTCCTCCGCAGCCTGCGGCGCAGCCGGAGCCTTCGGCGGGGGAATCGGCGCGGACGGAGCGGCGGGTGCTGCTGGCGCAGTCGGAGCTTTCGGCACCGAAGGAGTATCCGCGGGTGCTTGCGGTGCCGCGGGCGCCGCCGGAGCTGCGGGTGCTTGCGGTGTGTTTGGCGTTGTTGCAGCCTTGGGCGCCGCCGGGGGAATTGCTGGCGCTGCCGGAGCGCCGGGAACGTTTGGTGTTGTCGTAGCTTTGGGCGCCGCCGGGGCAGTCGGTACAGCGGCCGCGTTTGGCGTCGATGGTGCACCGGGTGCCTGGGGTGCGGCAGGTGCTGCGGGGGCGTTCGCTGGTGCCTGGGGCGCGGCGGGTGTGTTCGCTGGTGCCTGCGGTACAGCGGTTGCGTTCGGTGCCGGAGTGTTTGCAGATGGAGCCCCGGGCGCGTTCGGTGCGGGCGGTGCTGCAGGTGCTTTGGTAGCACTTGGTGCCGTAGGAGCAGTTGGAGCTCCTGCCACCTGAGGCGTAGTTGGGGCCTGCGGGGCACTGGGAGCCGTTGGCGAAGCCGCGCTGGGTGCAGTCGGCGTTGATGGCGCCTGCGGTGCGCTCGGCGCGGCGGGTGCTTGCGGTGCGCTCGGCGTGCTGGGGGCAGATGGCGCTGCGGGCGTGCTCGGCGCGTTGGGCGCGGATGATGACGCGGGCGTGCTTGGCGCTGCGGGCGTGCTCGGCGCGGTGGACGGGATGCTGGAAGCCTCCTCCGAGGCGGGCTTTTCTGGGACGGGTTCGCGGCGGGGCGTATCGAGGAAGGCCTTCTCGCGCGCGGCGGGAAGTTCGCCAGTGGGGGCAATGGCGTCGCGAAGCATGAGCGCCACATCGCTGACCTGAGTCTGCGGCGCGATGGACTTCACGCCACCCGTCAGCATGACATTGCAGAACGGGCAGCCCGTCGCAATCTGCTCCGCTCCGGTCGCCACGGCCTGCTCCGAGCGGAACTCATTAACCCGATTTCCCAAGTTTTCTTCCATGAACATGCGCGCGCCACCGGCACCGCAGCAGAAGGCCGCATCGCGGTTGTGGTCCATCTCCGCAAGCGATGCACCGGTCGCCTCGACGAGCTCACGCGGCGGGTCGAAGACCTTGTTGTGGCGGCCCAGGAAGCACGGGTCGTGATACGTGACGGGTCGGCGATTCTCCGGGGAACGTGGCACGGGCACGAGCAGCTTCTCCCGCACCAAACGGTTGAGCAGCTGCGTGTGGTGCAGCACATCGAAATGGCCGTCGAAGTCCGGGTACTCGTTGCGAATCGTGTTGAAGCAGTGCGGGCACGTCGTGATGATTTTGCGCTGGCCCTTCGGGACGCCGGCGAAGGCGTCGTTAAGCGTGGCAACGTTCTGCTCCGCCATCACCTGGAACAGGAACTCATTGCCGGCACGGCGCGCCGGGTCACCGGTACAGGTCTCGCCCGTGGCCAGCACACCGAACTTCACGCCGGCGGTGTGCAGCATGTCCACCACCGCGCGCGTCGTGGCGCGGCCCTTGTCGTCGTAAGCACCCGCGCAACCGACCCAGAACAGGTACTCCATGTCCGAGAAATCAGCGGCGTCCTCGCCGATGATCGGCACCTCGATGCCGTCGCCACGCGCCTCATCAATCCACGCGCGGCGCTCCGAAGCGTTGCGGCCCCACGGGTTGCCCTTCGTCTCCATGTTCTTAAACAGCCCGGTCAGCTCCGACGGGAAGTCGGACTCCGCCAGCACCTTGAAGCGACGCAGGTCCGCCACGTGGTCGATGTGCTCGATATCCACCGGGCACTGGTCCACGCACGCACCGCAGTTGGTACAGGACCACAGGACGTCATCATCAATCGTGCCCGCCATCGCCAGCACGTTGAGCCCCTCGTGTGGGTTGTAATTATCCAGCGCGCTCTGGCGCAGGTCCATCATGAGCTTCTTCGGGCTCAGCGGTTTGTTGGTGTTCCATGCGGGGCACAGGTCCTGGCAGCGGCCGCATTCGGTGCAGGAGGAGGCGTCGAGAAGCATCTTCCAGCTCCCTGGCTCGAGGTCCTCCAAGTCCGGCGTGGGGAGAGCGCCCAGCGCCTTCTCGCCGTCGGCGTTGCGTTGGAAGAAGATGTTGAAGAACGCCATGAAGCGGTGCCACATCACGCCCCATTGGAAGTAGTGGGCGATGCACGCGATGAACACCAGGCCCGTGAGCAGCTTCACCAGGGCAAAGAATTGCACCATGCTTGGCGACGCCTGCATAACCCCCGCCACACGCATCGTCAAGAAATCAGCCCACGGGGAGCCACCGCCGTACGTGGCGATGGCGGCGGCCTTGACGGCGAGCATGCCGAGGCCTTCGAGGAAGACGATGGCCTCCACCAGGCGTGCGGGGAAGACCTGCGAATTGTAGAAGCGGCTCCCGCGATCGGTGTGGCCGAGCTTCAGGCGCACGCCGATGAGGAAACAGATACCGAGCACGGTGCCGATGGCGAGGACCTCTTCGATGAAGTGGTACACCGGCCAGTCGCTGAGCCACGGCCAGCCCTTATCGGGCGCGAAGGTTTGGATATAGGCCTCGAACCACACGATGGCGCCGAAGAGGAAGCCCACCATGACGAGCCAGTGCGCGGCGTTGACCAGCGGCCGGCCTTTGAAGTGGGTATGGCCGAAGACTTCGATGAGCACGCGGCCGAGGCGCGCCATGGGGCGGTCGGTACGGTTCAGCTGTGTGGGCCCGCCGGAGCGGATGAACCGAAACAGCACCGTGAGGCGGTAGAAAAAGTACAGCCACACCGGGACCGATGCGGCGATGGCAATCCAGCCGAACATGAGCGCTCCTTTGATTGCTGCTGTGCGTGCTTCCTACCTTAAATCCTCGCCGTCTAAATCAGTGAGTCAGGATTCAGCTATCATCTTGAGGGCTAAGAATTCAGGAGGCGTTGTGGGCAGAATCAATGTTCCGAAGGCCGCAGTGGGCCTCGTTGCGGGCTTCGCAGCATTCGGAGTGGCCGGAGTTGCGGTTGCGCAGGGCGGTCTGACGGCGAATCTGGCGCTCTCGGGTACGTTCTTCAACGTCAACATTCGTCACTTGGAAGGCGATGGCTTTTCCTTGTTTGTGGATAGCGACAAGAAGGGCGAGGAGGATGTTCCCACCGCGCGGCTGAAGATGGAACACGCCGTGGCCTCGGATTTGTGTCTTTATGTCACCACTGACCTGCCTGCGGTGGGGGAGTCCACGCTCGCGCTCAAGGCGAAGGGCGATAACAGTGTGGAGGCCACTGGTCTCCTCGTTGGTGCGTCGAATATCGAGGGCTCGCTGGTCATGCAGGACGCGAACGTGGGCATCGACGCCAGCCAGCTGTCCCAGTCCGCCGACCCGGGGACGTGGGGCCTCTATGCCAAGCAGGTTTCGCTGACTGCCGACGACGTCCGTGCCACCTCCATTGGCGCGAAGACCTTGTCAGCGAAGAACGTGGGCGTCTCTGTGGAGCGGGGCCGCGGCAATGTCTGCTGATCACGCTGGGGATTCCGACGCAGCACTGCATGGAGCGGAAGCGCCGGATTCTCTCGATGTCGACCAGGCTGTAGCTCCCACGGCAGCCACAGGCGGGGTGTGGGCGCGGTTTAAGGCGTGGCGTGGCCGGCGGCCGTTCTTTCCGGGGTTGCTGCTCATTCTTTCTGGCGTTGTCATTGCCTTTCCCGCCTATTTCACGGTGCAGATTTCAGACCTGCTCGTCATGATTTCTACCGTGTCGGGTGTGTCCACGCTGCTCATCGGGGCGCTGTTGGTCATGTTTGGCCTCGGCGCGTGGTTCCGTCCCACCACGGCGACGTACCTGGGAGTGCTCGGCATCATCGTGGCGGTCATCGCTATTCCGACCTCCAACCTGGGTGGCTTCCTCATCGGCTCAGTGCTCGGGATCATCGGTGGCGCGCTGACCTTGGCCTGGGAGCCTAGCGATGGTTAATCGCCGTCGTTTGCGTTGGCATCAGAGCGTGGTTCGCCCTGCGCGCGTGAAGGCCGGGGCAGCCGTGCTCAGCGCGCTAATCCTGGGGAGTAGTGCGGGACTAGTTGGGGCGCAAGTTGCGCCCGCACAACCTTATTTCTCCACCGTGACGGCTGATGAGGTGACGCTGACGGGGAACGTGAAAGCCTCGCTGGGCACGATGCCCACCCGCGACGGGGAGGTGCGCGTCCTCGAGCTCACCGGGGACCGCCTCGTCGTGCGCGATTTGGCTATCACGCTGCCGGGCAACGCCGGCGATGGCCTGCTCACCACGGACGACGCCTTGACCGAAGTGGAGGGGTCAGTGCGTATCGTGGCGACGTCCCTGACCTCCACGCCCACCGTCGAAGGCGTGCGCACCGTGCCCGTCACGGCGGATCTCACCAGCGACGATATCAATGCCGTCCTCGATCAGCTCGGTATACCCCAGCCGAATCCTGTCCCTGATACTGAGCTTCCCGACGCCCTCATGGAGCACCTTTCCTTAAGCGACGTCACCCTTGAGTTGGCGAACCTCACGGGTGACACGTTCTCGGCCCCGACAGTGTCCATTACCGTCGAGTAACGGCGATGCGCCGGGGGCGTGGCGTCCTAGCTCTGCGTTATGCGCAACTGCGGCGCGTTAGTCTTCGCGGAACTGGTTCAGGCGCCAGTAGGCGCCGTGGGCGTCGAGAAGCTCGGCGTGGGTGCCCTGTTCGACGATGCGGCCTTCTTCCATGACGATGATGAGGTCGGCGTCGCGAATCGTGGAGAGGCGGTGCGCGATGATGAAGGAGGTGCGGTCCGCGCGCAGCGCATTCATGGCTTGCTGAACGAGCACCTCGGTGCGGGTATCCACGGATGAGGTGGCCTCATCGAGGATGAGCAGCGCCGGCTGCGCCAGGAAGGCGCGGGCGATGGTAATGAGCTGACGTTCGCCGGCGGAAATCGCGCCGCCATCCTGGTCAATCTTGGTGTCATAGCCGTCGGGGAGGGAATGGACGAAGCGGTCCACGTAGGTGGCCTTCGCGGCGGCAATGACCTCCTCGTCGGTGGCGTCGAGGCGGCCGTAGCGGATGTTGTCCATGATGGTGCCCTCGAAAACCACGGCGTCCTGCAACACCATGCCCACCTGGGAGCGCAGCTCGTGGCGGGACATCTGCGCGGTGTCGACGCCATCGAGGCGGATGGTGCCCGAATCGATGTCGTAGAAACGCATGATGAGGTTGACCAGCGTGGTCTTGCCAGCCCCCGTGGGGCCGACGATCGCCGCGGTCTGCCCCGGCTCCACGCGCAGGCTGAGGTCCTGGATCAGCGGCTTGTCGGGGTCATAAGCGAAGTCGACGTCTTCGAATGCCACGAGCCCCTTCGCACGCCCACCCAAGCGGGAGGTGGGCTCCTCGGCGGGCTCTTCTTCGGCGTCGAGGAACTCGAAGACGCGCTCCGCCGATGCCACGCCCGACTGCACCTGCTGCATCATGCCGCCGAGCTGGCCCAGCGGCTGGTTGAACTCGCGGGAATACTGGATGAAGGCCTGCGCGCCGCCCAACGTCAGCGAGCCGGAGGCCACCTTGAGCGCGCCCAGCACCGCGATGACCACGTACGACAGGTAGGAGATGAACTGCATGATCGGCATCATCATTCCGGCCAGGAACTGCGCCAGCGACGCGGAGCGGAACAGCTCCTCGTTGCGCTTATCAAACTCCTCCGTCATGGAATCGATGCGCCCGAAGACCGTCGCTAGGTCGTGGCCGGAGAAGGCTTCCTCGACCTGTCCGTTGAGATCACCGGTGGCTTTCCACTGCGCCTTGAATTGCTTCTGCGCGCGCGAGCCAATGACCGCAATCACCACCGCGGTCAGCGGCAGCGCCAGCAGCGCGACGAGGGCTAGCTGCCAAGACACGGTGAACATCATGACCGTGATGCCCACGACCATGAGCAGGTTATAAAACAGCTGCGAAATGGCCTGCTGCAGGGCGGACTGGATGTTATCGGCATCGTTGGTGGTGCGCGAGAGAAGGTCACCGCGCGACTGCGTGTCGAAGTAATTGAGCGGCAAGCGGTTGAGCTTGGCCTCGATGTTCTCGCGTAGGTCGAAAACCACCTTCATCACCAGAGAGTTGAGCAAAAAGCCCTGCCACCACTGGAAGAGAGAGGACACCACGTACATCGCAATCACGATGCCAATAATCGTGCCCAGCTTGGAAAAATCAATGCCGAAGCCGGGGTGCAAGTCCATTGCTGAGGCCATGTCGGCGAACTTTTCCTGCCCACCCGCGCGCAGCGCCGCGATCGCCTGGTCCTTGGTTACACCAGCGGGCAGCTGGCGGGAGATGACGCCGGAAAAAATAACGTCGGTGGCCATGCCCATGACCTTCGGCGCGGCCACGGCGAGGAACACGCAGATGATATTCATCGCCGCAATTGCCCAAAGCTGCGCCTTGAACGGCGCGAGGAGACCAAAGAGGCGCTTGGCGGAGGGCCAGAAGCTCTTGGCTTTGCGCGGGGCGTTCTCGCCGGTCTTCTCCTCGATCTCGGCAGTGGTGTCTTCACTCAACGTAGCGTTGTCCTGCTCAGTCATTTATGCCACCTCCGAGGTCTTCTGGGATTCCACAATTTCGCGGTACGTCTCGGAGGTCTCGAGCAACTCCCCGTGCGTGCCGCGGGCGACGACGCGTCCGGCGTCCATGACCAGAATCTGATCTGCATCCACAATCGAGCTCACGCGCTGCGCCACGATGATGGTTGTGGCTTCGGCGGTGTACTCGCGCATTCCGGAGCGCACGGCGGCATCCGTGAGCACGTCCAGCGCGGAGAAGGAATCATCAAAGAGATACACCAACGGGCGGGCAACGAGCATGCGCGCGATGGACAGGCGCTGGCGCTGCCCACCGGAGACGTTGGTGCCGCCCTGGGAGATGTGCATGTCGAGGTCCTCAACAAAGTCCGCCTGGGCCACGCGCAGCGCGTTCCACAGCTCCTCATCGGTGGCCTCCGGCGCACCCAGGCGCAGGTTGGAGGCCACGGTGCCGCTGAACAGGTAAGGCTTCTGCGGCACGAGGCCCACACGCTTGACGACGTCCTTCCGAGCCATCTCGGCGATATCGGTGCCGTCGAGAAGCACGCGGCCCTTCGTCGGGAGATAGAGGCGCGGGATGAGGGAGAGCGCGGTGGTCTTGCCGGAACCGGTTGCGCCGATGAGCGCGGTGGTGGTGCCGGGGGTGGCGGTGAAGGAGACGTCGTGAAGCACGGGCGCTTCGGCGCCGGCGTATTGGAAGGAGACGTTGTCGAATTCGACGACGCCCTCGGAGTGCTCCGGGGTACGGGGTTGAGCCGGCTCGGTGATGGAGGGTTCGTGTTCGAGGACATCGGTGATGCGGCGCGCGCAAATGATGGCGCGGGGGAGGATCATCGCCATGAAGGTGCCCATCATGACCGCGGCGAGGATCTGCAGCAGGTACTGCAGGAAAGCGGTCAGCGAGCCGACCTCCACGAGGCCTTCGTCCACGCGGTGGCCACCGAACCAGAGGACCGCGCCGGTGGCCACGTTGAGAATGACGGTGATGATGGGGAACATGAGGATGAACAGCTGGCCGACCTTGAGGGAGAGGTTGGTCAGGTCGCGGTTGGCGGTGCGGAAGCGCTCGGCTTCGTGCTCCTCGCGAGTGAAGGCGCGGACGACGCGGATGCCGGCGATTTGTTCGCGCAGGGTGCCGTTCATGACGTCGAGCTTGCCTTGCCAAGCGCGAAAGAGCGGCATGAGCCGGACGATGATGAGGGAGATGGCGGCCAGCAGCACGATGACGGACACCGCGACGAGCCAGGACATGCCGGCGTCTTCGCGGATGGCCATGATGATGCCGCCGATGGACATGATGGGGGCAGTGACCATGAAGTTGAGGATCATCATGTAGACCATCTGGATCTGCTGGACGTCGTTGGTGCCGCGGGTGATGAGGGTAGCGGTGCCGAAGTTGCTCATGTCTTCGGCGGAGTAGCGGGTGACGCGGCGGAAGATATCGGAGCGCAGGTCGCGGCCGAGGCCCATGGCGGTGCGGGAGCCGAACCAGATGGCGGCGATGGCGGCGATGACTTGGGCGAAGGCCACGATGAGCATGATGCCGCCGGTGTGCCAGATATAATCGATGTCTACTTGGGCCACGCCCCTGTCGATGATCTTCGCGTTGAGCGAAGGCAGGTAGAGCGTTGCCGCGGTGGATAGTGCCTGGAGGAGCAGTACCGCGATGACGTAGCCGGTATAGGGCTTGGAGCGGGATAAAAGGATGCGAACGAGTTCCATGTGCCAGCGTTTCGTGCATGTTGGCGGCCGCGCGGTTGCTGCGCTGGGCCGCTGAAGGGCATTGACCGCAAAAGTCTATCCGTTATGGTTGCGCGGGCGCTAGCCCGCGCGTCTAGCGAGTGCGGTGGTGCGAGGACTGGCAGCAGGCTTCCCTTTTAACGCGCGGGCGCTAGTCCGCGCGCTCGCGCGCTAGAAGCACACCGGTGCGCGCTGGGCCTGTTCCGTGACGGTGGCCCAATCTTCTACGTCGGCGGTGGGGTGGCAGAGGCCCTCCCATGTCGTGATGGCCACGCCGCGGGCCATGAGTTCCAGTAAAACCAAGTGGCGGTCGCCGGAGGCGGAAAGCTGGTTGAGATCCGAATGGTTGATGTCCGCGTCCGGGCCATTACCCACGCGCACGTTGCCGATAAGCCGCAGGCGCGGCGTGGTCCCCTTCGGGCATGGCGCGGCGATAGATTCTGCGCCGGAGAGCCCAGCGAAGCGTCGCAGCAAACCGAAGGGCGCAGGGCGCTGGCAGTACAGGTCCACGCACAGCCCGGCCCCGATGAGTCGCTCGGCGGTGGAGAGCGCTGCGGGGCCGTCCCCGACGATGGCTACACGCTGCATAAGAACCCCTTCAGTTCGGTAAAAATAGACTGTCTAGTCTGTAAATCTAGTCCGCTCGGTTCAGTCTGGCTAATTTTTATTCTCCCTACTACCCAAGCTCACAGCCCTCGCGCCCCTTAGTGGGGCTGCACACAAGCACAGCTGCCTTTAATGTGAGGAGTCATGACCGAACCGATTAACCTGCTGGACCGCGGCGACTACCGCGACCCCAGCATTAGCCCCGAAGGCACCCGCGACACCGCGCCGCTCGAGCCTGCCGTGGCCCAGCGCAACCAGGAACTCGTCGACAAGTGGGCCGATAAGCTCCACGATGCCTCCGCCGAAACGATTACCGCGTGGGCCGCCGAACACGCGCCGGGCCGGCTCGCCGTCACGATGTCCATGGAAAACACCGTGTTAGCCGAGCTCGCGCACCGCGCCCACTTAGACGCCGACCTGCTCTTCATCGACACCGGCTGGCACTTTCCGGAGACGCTCAAGGTGGCGGGGGACGTCGCCAAGCGCTATGCGGACCTGCCGCTGGTGACCGTGCGCCCACTGTTGAGCCCTGAGGAACAGGACAAGATTTACGGCCCGCGCCTCTATGCACGCGACGTTGCGGCCTATAACCGCATGCGCAAGGTGGAGCCGCTAAACATGGCCATGGACCCCTACGTCGGGTGGGTCACCGGCCTGCGCCGCGCCGATTCCGAGCACCGCGCCACCGCTCCGGCGCTGAGCCTGGACCGCACGGGACGGCTGAAGATTTCCCCGATTATTACCTGGGACCTCGATGACACCGACGCCTACATCAAGGAACACGATCTCATCATTCACCCCCTCACCCTGCAGGGCTACCGTTCCATCGGCTGCGCGCCGTTGACCTTCCCGGTAGGCGAGGGCGAGGATGCACGCTCCGGGCGTATTTTCGCTGACGGCAAGACAGAATGCGGGTTACACGAATAATGACTCTTTCACCACACCTTAAAGATTTAGAGAACGAATCCCTCCACATCCTGCGCGAAGTCGCCGGGCAATTCGACAAGGTAGGCCTGCTCTTTTCCGGCGGCAAGGACTCCGTCGTCGTCTTCGAGCTCGCCCGCCGCGCCTTTGCGCCGGCCACAGTGCCCTTCGAGCTCATCCACGTGGATACCGGCCACAACTTCCCGGAGGTCATTGACTTCCGCGATCAGCTCGTCGCCGAGACCGGCGCCCGCCTGCACGTGGCGCTGGTCCAAGACTGGATCGACCGCGGCGACCTCCAGGAGCGCCCCGACGGTACCCGCAACCCGCTGCAGTCCGTGCCGCTGGTGGAGACCATCGCGGAGCGCGGCTATGACGCCGTCCTGGGTGGTGCGCGCCGCGATGAAGAACGCGCCCGCGCCAAAGAGCGCATCTTCTCCATCCGCGATTCCTTCGGTGGCTGGGACCCGCGCCGCCAGCGCCCCGAGTTGTGGGACCTGTACAACGGCGGCAAGATGGCCGGCGAAAACGTTCGCGTCTTCCCCATTTCTAACTGGACTGAGTCCGATATTTGGGAATACATCGGCGCGCGCAACCTGCAGCTTCCCTCCATCTACTACTCCCACCAGCGCGAGGTATTTAACCGCAACGGCATGTGGCTGACACCAGGTGAATGGGGCGGACCGCGCGAGGATGAACCGTTGGAGACCCGCACCGTGCGCTACCGCACCGTGGGGGATATGTCCTGCACCGGTGCCGTGGAATCCACCGCCGCCTCGCCGGATGAAGTGCTCGCGGAAATCTCCATTTCCACCCTGTCCGAGCGCGGAGCCACCCGCGCCGATGACAAATTGTCCGAGTCCGCCATGGAGGACCGCAAGAAGGAAGGCTACTTCTGATGACGACCACCACCCTTGCGCCGAATGTCGGCGCCCTCAAACAGCGCGATACTCTGCGTCTGTGCACCGCCGGCTCCGTCGATGACGGCAAGTCCACCTTCGTGGGCCGTCTGCTTTATGACACCAAGTCCGTGCTCGCGGACCAGGTGGAGTCCATGGAGCGTTCCTCCGCCGACCGCGGTTTTGACGGCATGGATCTCTCTTTGCTGGTGGACGGCCTGCGTGCCGAGCGCGAGCAGGGCATCACCATCGACGTGGCCTACCGCTACTTCGCCACCGATAAGCGCACCTTCATTCTCGCCGATACCCCAGGACATGTGCAGTACACGCGCAATACGGTGACCGGCATGTCCACGTCCCAGGTGGTGGTGCTGCTTGTCGACGCCCGCAATGGCGTCGTCGAACAAACCCGCCGCCACCTCAACGTCGCAGCACTCTTGGGCGTGCGCCACGTCATCCTGGGCGTGAACAAGATCGATCTGGTGGACTATGACGAAGCAACCTTCCGCGCGATTGAGACGGAGTTCAACGACATTGCGGCGCGCTTGGGCATTACGGACTCTGTTGCCATCCCGATTTCTGCGCTCAAGGGCGATAACGTGGTGGAGCGCTCCACCACCATGGATTGGTACGAGGGGCCGACGGTCCTTGAAACGCTAGAGACCGTCCCCGTGGCCACCGGCCGCGCCGATGACTTGGACTTCCGTTTCCCTATCCAGTACGTCATTCGCGAACACGCCTCTGACTACCGCGGATATGCCGGCCGCGTGAAGGCCGGGCACGTGGCGGTGGGGGATGAGGTAACGCTCCCGGGCGGGCGCACCTCGACCGTCACCGCGATTGACACCACCGATGGCTCGCTTGCTGAAGACGAGGCGGCGCGCGCCGGCGACTCCGTGGTTCTGCGGCTGGCCGATGACATCGATTTGGCTCGCGGCGACCTCATCGCCGGCACGCAGCGCCCGGAGGAGGTGCGCGAATTCGCCGCCACCGCGGTGGTCCTCACGGACAAGGAGCTGCGCGCGGGACAGATGGTGAAGCTGCGGTATGGTGCGGCGCTGGTCAAGGCCCGCGTGGCGTCGGTGGAGCGCATCCTCGACCTCGATGGCGTGGCCGATGTTGAGGCGCCGGAATCAGCAGCCCTCAATGACATTGCGTTCATCACCATCCAAACCCAGGCGGAGCTTCCCGTGGAGGATTATGCCGCTCGCGGCGCGGTGGGCAATTTCTTGCTCATCGATCAGTCCAGCGGCAACACCCTTGCCGCCGGCTTTGTAGGCCAGCGCCTGCGCTAGTCCCCCCTTAACCCGCGGCTTTATGGCCGCGGGTTTCGGCGTTTTAGGCGGTCTTTTCGGCCTGCTTGCGGCCCAAGGTCTTGCGCAGGGACCAGATGAACTCCGCAATCATCAGGTAGACCGGGGTACCGCCGGCGACCATAAAGAAGAAGGCGCCGGCGGAGCTAGCCTCGTCGACGTAGTCATCAGCGCCGTACAGAAGCTCGATACTGCTGGCGTTGCCGACCTCCGCGAGGGCGCCGAGGCCGCGAATGGTGGAAATGATCCACATGAAGGCCAGCAGACCCCACACGATGCACCACTGAATCGACTGGGCACGCTGACGGGAGGGCTCCACGGGGAAGGAGAAATCAACGTTGAAGCTGGAGGAGCCGGAAGCCTGGGCGCTCGAAGGCTGCGGCATGAGCTGCACGCCCGAGCCGGAGTTGGCGATCTCACGGATGCGGGCGACGTCCACCTCGGGGCCGAAGGGATCCGCGAGTGCTCGGTCATACTGCTCGCGGCGGTCCTGGCGGGAGAAGATGCTGTGGGCGGTGGAGAGTTCGTCGTAAAGCGCGGCGTTGGACGGGTCCGTCGCGGAAAGGCGGCGTTCGATCTCCGAGGCCAAAGTCGCAGAATCAGCGGAAGGGTCAAGGTTGAGGGAGCTATAGAGGTTGTAGTGTGCCACGAGGCGAAAAATCCTTTCCAAACTAAGTTGTTGCCCTAGCAGGGGTCGCTGAAGTCTGCATCGTTATTGAGCGAACGGGCGTTGCCACCGTACCGCGCCTTGAGTTTACAGACCTCATCCACGCTGTGGCCGGCGTCGTAGTAAATGGCAAAGACCTCCTTACCATCGACTTCAGAGCGCAAGGAATTGCAGGCCAGTCCCGGCATCGACTTAGCACCAGGATGCTGGGCGAGTGCCTGGTCGACGTACGGTGTTCTGAGTTCGCCGTAGGGCACAAGCACACTGTCAACAATGAGGATGTAGCTTCCGTCACAGAGGTCGCCCAAGTAGCCTGGTTTTAGCTCTTTCTCTTGGTCAGCTGCGGCCAACTCTTCAGAGGAGCAGAGGGGAACGTCATCGACATATTGCTCTGGAAGGCCATCCTCAATCAATTCCTTTCGGTCATAGCAGTCCATGTGTGAGTCTGAAAATTCGCCGTCGGCCTCGTGCGGGATCCATGAGTTGCCTGCCCAGGAATGGAGGTAATACAGCGAGCTGTTTTCTTGGGCGAGGAGCAGCCAGTCATCGTCGCAGAAGACGGTCATTGGGTTATCAATCTTGTCCCGGAAAGCGTCAGCCATTTCGCCACATTTTTGTTCTCGGGTGTATTCGGGGTCGTCGACGAACGTGTAATTCTTTTTGGTGGTTTCAGTAGTTTCCTCCGAACTCGGTATCTGTTCGCTTGGGGCAGCTTCGGGTGAAGACGCCGCGGCCGAGTCGGAGGAAGGGGTCGAGTTGGTGTTTGCGGCTATAGCCCACGTGATGCCCGCAGTCAGCGCAATGATGCCGACAATTGCGGCGATGATGACAGCGATGCGCTTCGGGGCGGTCGCCGGTGAGGGCGAGGAAGGGGGAGCGCCCCAGCTGTTGTTGTCAGTCATGTGATGGACTCCTTTGCATCTGGAAGAGAGAAAGCCTTGAGAGGAAACTGCAAGGTTACATTGAGAAACTGTGTCATACTATATCCGTACGGCTGTCAGAAATAGCTGCAGAAAGCAGGTAAGACAGGGTAGGGGTAGGGATCAATTGTCATGCTTAATCCAAACGCGGTATATAAGTTGCTACTATTTGAAGTAATTCACTGTGGATGGACCTCACGTGAGGGGTCGTGGAGGTATCGATTAGTCTTTCGGCGCCCCGCAGGCAACCAATGCAGAACCGGCTGTGCCTGGCTTAGTCCCACGCGTGACTCAGTGCGATTCCCCTGAACGGGGGAGAAGGGATAGAAGACTTGGTGCTTGATCGCCCCCTCAATGCAGCGGAACTGTATGCCACGCACAACCGAGTGAGCGTCTCACCAGATGTGGTGAGGAGGTTAGGCACTGCGTTGGGTTATGAGGCCATCGAGGCGTTTGGTGAGAACACCACCAAACGGCTCGCCACTGTCTTCGACCTCGGGGACATCATTGATCTGCTGCTATTGGGTCAGCTTCCCGATCTAGAGGTAGCCCCGGCTATGGAACAACAAGTGGAGGCGGACGTAGCCCGGAAGTTGGTGCGCCGCATCAGCGCGGGTGACTACCTCACCCGGCAACAGGTGCATGACCTTCTCCCGCGCGAGACTGTGACGCTTTTTCGCATGGGGCATCCCCGGCTATGGGCTTTTGCAGTGCGCCAGCGCCTGCCGAGAAACGCCGAGAAAGCCATTCCAGAGTCCTTCCACCGCGACATCACAGGCCCCTACACCACTCCGGAGGAGGCCTGGTTGGGCATGTACGTGGCCGATGCCACGCACTTAGGAGAGCTGGACGCGCGAGTGGAGGGGGCAGGGCTTGACGAAGACAGGCAGCAGCGCCTCCGCCTAGGCATGAGCCTGGCTGATACCTACCGTCAAGTGTGGAGCTCCGCCCGCGGGCATTGGCGGGTCAGCCCCAACACCACCTACATCGTGCCCTCCCGCCTGGGCTATTGCCCCTTCGTCTTCCGCGTGGCTGAGGGCGGGTGGCGCTGCGATTCCTTCGACGGCGGACAGGATAGGTACATGGCCACCGAGGGCTATTGGATCGATGTGGAGCGCGAGCGCCTCATTCACCTCGGTGCGCCGGACCCGGAGGATAGTTGGCTCCCTAAGGTGAGCGTCGCCGCCGAGCCGCCCAGCGAGGTGGATATGCAGGTGGCCCGAACGCTGTCCGGAAAGCTAATTGCGCTGGGCGCGGCGCAGAAGAACATCACGATTCGCCTGCGGCAGAAAAACCGGACGTTGCGCTTCTAGCTGTGCGGCGGGACATCACCGCTCATGATCACCTTCTGCTGGCCTTCATCCCAGCGGAAGCCTGCGTGCGTCTCGCCGGTGCGCCCGGCGGTGGTTTCGCCCTCGCGCGCCCAGTGGTAGGTTACGGCGATCTCGGCGTCATTTACGCGTTCGATGGTGGGGAAGAAACCATAAGGCTCGGCGGTCGCGGTGCCGAGATATTCGCCCTTGTGGAACAGCATGATGTGGTGCGGTGAGGAGGCCGTAGCCCCCTCGATGGCAATGATTAGCCAGCTCAAATCCGCGCAAGGGTCGAACTCTGAGGAGGAAGGCCGCCCCCAACCGAAGCCATTCCACGGTGCGATGGTGCCAATGCCTGATTGATAGGCCTCTTCAGCGTCAATATCCTCGCAGGACTCTGGTTCTTCGGTCTTCGGGGCAGGTGCCTGGTTGCTCGTTGGCTCCGGGCTTGCGGCCTCTTCCGTGGGGCTTGCGGCAGCAACGCTCGTTGGGTTGTTGCGGACCGCGCTAAACATTGGGGTGTCCACCTCGCCCTGCTCGCCCTGAGAACAGGCGGCGAGGGGGAGGCACATGAGTGCAGCGCCCACGAAGGCAGAAGCAGACCGGAGCATGGGTGTTCCTTCCATAGAATGTGCGCCTCATCTTGAGGCGCACGGTTTATCTTAGCTAGGCGGAACGTCGCCGCTCATGATGACTTTGTTCTGGACTTCATCCCAGCGGAAGCTGGCCTTTGACGTACCCGTCGGTGCGGCATTGGCGTCGCCATCTTGTGGCCAGTGGTAGGTCACGGAAATCTCGTTGTGATTGATCTGCTCGACGTCGGGGAAGAAACCATAAGGCTCAGCAGTGGCGGTGCCGAGGTACTCGCCATAGTGGAAGAGCATGATGTGGTGCGGCGAGGAGGCCGTGGCTCCCTTGATGGAGATGGTCTGCCAGCTTAAGGCCGCGCAAGGATCGAAGTGGGAAGAATCAACCAGCGCCCACTCGTGGCCATGCCATTGAGGAACGTGGGCAACGTTGTCATCGAAAGCCGCCTGGGGGTTGCCGGCCTCGCAGACTACGGGGCTGGCCTGGGCTTCTTCAGGGATGGCGCAGGCGATGAGCGGCATGCACAGGAGTGCCGCTCCGGCGAAAACTCGTGGTGTGAACATGGTGTTCTCCTTTCTGAGGTCTCGGTGTGGTTCCGAACCCTACAAGCGGCCGCTCCGCTCAGAACAGAGTTGTGGAGAGCATTCCTCGAGACAGCGGGTAGTCTCGCAGGCATGGAGAATCTGTCTGGTCGTACACTGTTCGTCGCCGCCGTGGATGCTGAAGCCACACACGTTCCCGAAGGAGCGTCGCTGCTCATCACCGGTATTGGTACGGTTCCCGCCGCCATCGAGCTGACCACGGTGCTGGCCTCGGCACAGCAACTGCCGGAGCGGGTTATCAACATCGGTACTGCGGGCGCGCTTCGCGACGATCTTTCAGGCGTCTTCGAGGTCTCCCACGTGCGCAAGCATGACTTCCACCTCGAGGTGCTCAGCGATGTTTCCCGCTATCTCCTTCCCGAGGTTATCGAGCTTGAAACCTCCGGTAAGCTGCCGACCGCAACGCTTGCCACGGGTGACGCCTTTATTTCGGATACCCCGACCCGCACGCGCCTTGCCCAGGACTCTGCGTTGTGCGATATGGAGGGCTACGCCATCGCGGCGGTGTGCCGAAAGTTCGGTGTACCGTGCACGCTGCTCAAGCAGGTTTCGGATACCGCTAATGAGGAGTCCTATGGCTCGTGGGCCACGGTGCTCGACCGCGCGGCGGAGGAGCTGGCTGTAGCCTTCGACACGGTGTCCGCGGATTAGACCCCACATACGGAAAGTGCCCTAGTTGCCAAAACCATCGCTCCCGCCGCGGGTGGTGGGGGAGAAGTTTGGCAACTAGGGCAGTTGCACGGCCAGGGCTAGAGCCATGCACCGGTTGTGTGGCTAGCGGGCGCCGCTGGCCTCTAGGTTCTCGTAGAGCTCCATGACGTCCTCATGGCCCTCCGCCGTGGAAATCTTAATGTTTTTAGCTTCGATTTCGCCGGCACGCAGGCTGGCCATCTCCTGGTGGTAGCGGAAGACCACGGCAATGGTGGCAGCCACCGGCACAGCCAGGAAGGCGCCGATGATGCCGGCCAAGGCGGAGCCGACCGTGACGGAGAGCAGCACCATGGCGGCGTGCAGGCCCATGGCCTTGGATTGCAGCATCGGCTGGAGGACGTTGCCCTCCACCTGCTGGACGATGATGATGAGAGCCAAGGCGAGCAAGGCCTTCGTCAGCCCATCGGAGACCAGCGCGATGATGACGGCCAAAGCGCCCGCAGTGACAGCGCCAATGACCGGGATGAAGCTGGCGAAGAACGTAACTACGCCGATGACAAGGGCCAGCGGTACCTGGAGAACCCAGAGGCCGAGGCCGATGAGGATGCCGTCGACGGCCGCGACGGCTGCTTGCGCCTGAATGAAGCCAGATAACGTGTTCCACACGCGAGTCAGCAGCTCGGTGGCGTGCCAGCCGGCGGAGTAGCCGGTGTAGGTGCGCAGCCACGGCAGGAACTTATCGCCGTCCTTGAGGATGAAGAAGGCCACGAAGAGCATGATGGCGAGCGCCATGGCGATGGAGCTGGCCATCGATACACCGGAAATCACCCCGGTGGCGATGTTGGAAGCTTGGCCCTTGATGAAGGTCATGGCGTCATCGAGGACTTCCTGGACTTTCGCGGCATCAATATCGAAAGGTAGGTCCTTGGCCATATCGACGAGCTTGTTCAAGCCGCCTTCAGCCTGATTGACCAAGGACGCGCCCTGAGAGGAGACGACCGGGGCCATCGCCGCGAAGACGCCGCCGATGATGGCCAAAAAGCCCAGCAGCGTGGTGATGGAGGCCAGCGCGCGGGGGAATTTGTGCGCGCGCAACCAGTTGGTCACGGGGAAGAGCACCGTGCACACCAAAATGGCCAGGATGACCGGCAGCAGGCCCACCCAGATGAACTTCAGCAGGTAGCCGGCCAGGCCGACGCCCGCCACCACGATGATGAAGATCAAGCACACCTTGGCCAAGGAGATGGCATCGCGCCCGAGGACGCGAGACTTGTCATCGGTCTTCGACACCGGGAGGGTAGCTTCTTCATTAATGGGCTCCGCGGCGGCAGAAGCCGCCGCATCAGAGGCCGTGGAGGACGTGCCCGAGCGGGCACCGTCATCATTGTTGTTTGTCATGCGCTCCATCTTCTCATATGAGCGCAGAAAACGAACTATGCGCGGATGCTGCTTACCTGGCGGATGATGCCGAAGCGGTGCATCGTTACCGAGACTGCCTGCTCGAGGAGGAAGGGCAGAAGCTCGCGGCGGCCATCAGCCAGCACTGGCTGATCCAAGACCACGGAGTTGGATTCCACCGCCGCCTCAAAGACGCCCGGCTCGACAGAGCCCACTGCACGCACGCGGCCGGACTCTAGACGAGCGACCTCCCGGGCGAAGGCATCCGCCGACACGCTGTCAACCTTAAAGCCCAGACCACGCAGCTCCGCGGCCTTTTCCGGGGCGGCACTGAAGCGCACCGGGGAGTCGGTGCGGGTGGCGGCGAGGGCGAGACGGGAGACGTCGCGAAGCTCGGCATCGGAACCAATGCGTACCTGCAGCGGCGTGAGCACTGGGCGGTAGCGGAAGACGTTGGCCTCGCTGACCAGACCTGCGCGGTCGTGCTGGCGGCCAAACTCCTGCTGCCAAGCCAACTCGTCGAGCTCTGCTGCGCGCCACAGCCAAGCGGTATCCTCCTCCGAGAAGCCCAGCTCGCCGAAGGCACGCAGCTGGGCCGCCACCGGCTGGGAGATATCCACGTCGAAGGGGCGCAGCGGCCCCTCGGACCAGGTGCCGAACTGGGCCACGTAGTTCGGGCCACCGGCCTTGGCGCCCGGGCCCATGACGGACTGCTTCCAGCCGCCGAAGGACTGCCGCTGCACAATCGCGCCGGTAATGCCGCGGTTGACGTAGGCGTTGCCCACTTCGACGCGCTCGAGCCAGTAGTCGATCTCCTCATTATCCAGCGTGTGGATGCCGCCGGTCAGGCCATAACCGGTGGAGTTCTGCCACTCGATGGCCTCCTCCAGGGTCTCCGCATGCATGATGCCGAGCACTGGGCCGAAGCACTCGTTGACGTGGAACCAGGATCCCGGGCGCACGTTATCGCGGATGCCCGGCGACCACAGGGTGCCTTCCTCGTTGAGCTTCTTCGGCTTCACCAGCCACTTCTCACCTGGCTCCAACTGGGTCAGGCCACGCAGCAGTTTCTCGCCCGGGGCTTCGGCCAGACCATTCATCGTGGTGGTGATGTCGTAGCCGGGCCCGGTGATGAGGGTCTCGACGGCGTCGACAAGCTGCGAGCGCAGGCGCTGCGATTCGCCTGCCGCGCCGACGAAGATAACCAGGGAGGACGCCGAGCACTTCTGGCCGGAGTGGCCGAAGGCGGAGAGGTACAGGTCTTGAATGGCCAAGTCCGGGTCCGCGGACGGGGTAATGATGAGCGCGTTCTTGCCCGAGGTCTCCGCCATGATGTTGAGCTCCGGCTTCCAGGATCGGAAGAGCTTGCCGGTATCGGAGGCGCCGGTGAGGATGACGGCGTCGACATCCGCGTGGGAGACCAGTGCGCGGCCGGCATCGCCCTCATCGGTGAAGACGAGCTGGACCAAATCCGGGTCGAGACCTTGTGCCTCGAGGCCAGCGCGGAAGGCCTCCACGACGAGCTTCGCGCAGTGTACGACCTGCGGAGCGGGCTTGATGATGACGGCCGAACCCGCAGCAAGGGATGCTGCGATGCCGCCAGTGGGGATGGCCACCGGGAAGTTCCACGGCGGGGTCACCACGGTCACGCGGTAGGGCGTGAACTCGGCGGCGTAGCTCTCCAGCAGGCGCGCGGACTGGGCGTAGTAGGTGCAGAAGTCGATGGCCTCAGAAATCTCCGGATCGGTTTGCGTCACCGTCTTATTGGCCTCGTAGGCGGCGACGGAGATGAACTCGCCGCGGCGGTTGGCCAGCTCATCAGCCACCGCCTCCAGCGCGCGGGCGCGCTCCTCGGCAGGACGCGCGCCCCATTCAGCACCCAGCTCGGCGGCGCGGGCTACGTGCTTGTCGACGACCCCGGTGTCCGTCACCTCGTCCACCTCGTGCTCACCCGGGTTGTTGGCTAGCGCCTGCAGTGCCCACTCACGGTTGGCTTCCAGAGCTGGGTCGGTGTCCGGCTCGTTAGCGAAGCGCCCGGTGCGCGGTGCCTGGCGGCCGGCTGCCTGCTCGGCCTCCTCCAAGCGGTTCTGGGTGCGGCGCGGGCCGGCGAAGGTATCCCAGCGCTGCTCGACGGCCTCGCGGAAGACCTCCTCTTGGTCCTTCAGCGCCTGCTCCTCCGGGGCGAAGAGAGCGTAGAGGAAGTTTTGCGGCGCAGAGTTCTCCTCCAAACGGCGCACCAGGTAGGAGACCGCGACATCGAAGTCCTCCATGTGCACCACCGGGGTGTAGAGGATTTGGCGGCCCTCGAAGGCCTTGCGTACCGCGGTCTGCTGGGCCGGGGACATGCCCTGGAGCATCTCGGAATCCATCATGCGCATGACGCCGCGCTTGGTGCCCAGCTTGTAGGCAAAGGCCGCGGTGTAGAGGTTGTGTGTGGCCACGCCGATGCGCACGCAGTCAGCGAACTCGGGGCGCAGGATGTAATCGAGCAGGCGGTAGTAGTTGGCGTCCACCTCATCCTTGGTGGCATAGGGCGCTGCCGGCCAGCCGTGGATTTCACCCTGGACGTGCTCCATGGACAGGTTCGCGCCTTTGACGATGCGAATCTTGATGTGGGAGCCGCCCTCGGCCACGCGCTGTTTGGCGAACTCGGCGAGGTGGGCCAGGGCGTCGAAGGTATCCGGCAGGTAGGCCTGCAGGACGATGCCGGCCTCGAGGTTGGTGAACTCCGGCTCGCTGAGAAGCTCGGTGAACAGGCGCACCGTGAGGTGGAGGTCGTGGTATTCCTCCATGTCGAGGTTGATGAAGACCTTATCGGGGCGGCGCGCGGCGGCATCATAGAGCGGGCGCAGGCGCTCCTTGAGGCGGACCAGGGAGCCCTCGATATCCCACGGGTTGAGCTGGGCCACCATGGAGGAGGCCTTAACGGAGACGTAGGTCACGCGCGGGTTCTTGATGAGCTTGAGGGTGCGCTCGGCGCGGGAGCGCGCTTCGTCGTCGCCCAGCACCGCCTCACCGAGGAGGTTGAGGTTGAGCTGCTCGCCGGACTCGGCAGCCTTGTCCAGGGTCTTGTTCAGGGCATCGCTCTCGGCGTCGAGGACCAGGTGGCCCACCATCTGGCGCATGCGCATGCGTGCCAGCGGCATGACCAGGTTGGGCAGGATGGGCCCGAAGAACCCACCCAGACCTACGAGGGAACCGTTGATGAGGCCGAGGAAGGAGGCGTCATAGGTGGTGGTAACGGACTTCAGTGCGTGGGCGGCTACCTTGTCATCTTCGGGGCGCATGACGCGGTCGACGAAGTCCATGGTGAAGGCTACTCCGTCCGGGTTGCGCAATAAGTCTGCGAGTTGTTCTGTGGCCGGGTCCTGCTCGTCGGCGGTGGAGGCGAGCCAGGAGTGGGCTTGGGCCGCGGCGGCGTCGATCAGCGCGGCGTCGATGTCGGTGGATTCGGGCACGGGGGTGTGAGCGTTTGTCATGGGGATTCCTTCTGTGTTGGTGGTGGATAGGACAGGTGGCTAAGCCGGGTGGACCGGCGGGCGGTCACCAGCACGACGGGTGCGCAGCACAGGAGAAATCATCGAATCCGTGTCCCTTTTTTCACTGGGTACTTCAAGCGCGACGGTGAGGGCCTGAATGATGTGTCGCGTCGAATGTGCGGACAGTATATGAAATCCTTATCACTCATTCCAGCACGGGGGCGGCTATGTCACGTTTGGCTAGCCCCGTTTCCTGAGAGCTATGAGTTGCATGACATTTCCCGTTGGTGGGGTGCCGTTGAGCTGGGGGAATGGAGGGACGAAAAAGAAAGTTGAGTCAGATGGGAACAACTTTGTTGTTGCTGCCGTTGTGTAGGTTGAGTGACCGGCGCTCAGGTTTGGATGACTTTGAGTGTTGCTTCTGTTAGAGTCGCTGACTGGACGCGACAGAAGTTGAGTCGCACATTATCAACTTAAGAACAAACCCAACCAAGCAAGGAGAAAAGATCATGGGACGCGCAGTAGGAATTGACCTCGGTACCACCAACTCGGTCGTATCCGTACTGGAAGGTGGCGAAGCCACCGTTATCGCTAACTCCGAGGGCTCTCGCACCACCCCGTCCGTCGTGGCTTTCGCTAAGAACGGCGAAATCCTCGTCGGCCAGTCCGCGAAGAACCAGGCGGTCACCAACGTTGACCGCACCATCCGCTCCGTCAAGCGCCACATCGGCACCGACTGGACCATCGATATCGATGACAAGAAGTACACCCCGCAGGAGATTTCGGCCCGCACGCTCATGAAGCTGAAGCGCGACGCCGAGGCTTACCTGGGTGAGGACGTTACCGACGCCGTTATTACCGTCCCGGCTTACTTCGAGGACTCCCAGCGTCAGGCCACCAAGGAGGCCGGCCAGATTGCAGGCCTCAACGTCCTGCGTATCGTGAACGAGCCGACTGCCGCCGCGCTTGCTTACGGCCTGGAGAAGGGTGAGCAGGAGCAGACCATCCTGGTCTTCGACCTGGGTGGTGGTACCTTCGACGTCTCCCTGCTGGAGATCGGTGACGGCGTGGTCGAGGTTATGGCTACCGCTGGTGATAACGCGTTGGGTGGCGATGACTGGGATCAGCGCATCGTCGACTGGCTCGTAGATAAGTTCAAGGCTTCCCAGGGCGTTGACCTGACCAAGGATAAGCGCGCTGTCCAGCGTCTGCGTGAGGCTGCTGAGAAGGCCAAGATTGAGCTGTCCTCCTCCCAGTCCGCCAACATCAACCTGCCGTACATCACGGTGGACTCTGAGAAGAACCCGCTCTTCCTGGATGAGACCCTGTCTCGCACCGAGTTCCAGAAGATCACCCAGGACCTGCTGGACCGCACCAAGACCCCGTTCAACCAGGTCATCAAGGATGCTGGCCTGTCCCTGTCCGAGGTTGACCACGTGGTGCTCGTCGGTGGTTCCACCCGTATGCCGGCCGTGTCCGACCTGGTCAAGGAAATGACCGGCAAGGACCCGAACAAGGGCGTTAACCCGGACGAGGTCGTGGCAGTCGGCGCTGCTCTGCAGGCAGGTGTGCTGCGCGGTGAGGTCAAGGACGTGCTGCTTCTCGACGTCACCCCGCTCTCCCTCGGCATCGAGACCAAGGGTGGCGTGATGACCAAGCTCATCGAGCGCAACACCACCATCCCGACCAAGAAGTCGGAGACCTTCACCACGGCTGATGACAACCAGCCTTCCGTGCAGATTCAGGTCTACCAGGGCGAGCGCGAGATGGCTTCCGCCAACAAGCTGCTCGGTTCCTTCGAGCTCGGTGGTATTGCTCCGGCACCGCGCGGTGTACCGCAGATTGAGGTCACCTTCGACATTGACGCCAACGGCATCGTCTCCGTCTCCGCTAAGGACAAGGCCACCGGCAAGGAGAACACCATCAAGATTCAGGATGGTTCCGGCCTCTCCCAGGAGGAGATCGACCGCATGGTCAAGGACGCCGAGGCACACGCCGAAGAGGACAAGAAGCGCCGCGAGGAGCAGGAGACCCGCAACCAGGCGGAATCCACCTCCTACCAGACCCGCAAGTTCATGGACGAGAACTCCGACAAGCTGCCGGAGGACCTCAAGACCCGCGTGACTGAGGCCGCCGATGCCGTCGATGAGGCGCTGAAGGGCGATGACATTGAGGCAATTAAGTCGGCCGTCGAGAAGCTTGGCACCGAGTCCCAGGAGCTGGGCAAGGCTCTGTACGAGGCCCAGGCTGCGGAGGCAGGCGCCGAGGGTGCCGCTGCTGGCGAGACCGCTGGTGACCCCAACGTCGTCGACGCCGAGGTTGTCGACGAGGACGACGAGAACAAGGAGAAGTAAACCATGACCTCCCCTCAGGACCCGGGCAACCCGGCCAACACCGACCCCGAGGCAACCTCCGCTGAGGCTGCGGAGGCTGCCGCCGCAGAGGCTGCTTCGGCCGACGGCGCCGTGGATGAGGCTGCTGAGGCACAGGCTGATGCTGCCACCGCGGGCACCGCTGAGGCAGAGGCTGCGGTTGAGGATGCCGCTCACGACATCGCTGATGAGGACGCCAGCGCTGAGAACTCCCTGGAGGCTCAGCTGGCTGAGCGCACCGAGGATCTGCAGCGTCTCAACGCGGAGTACACCAACTACCGCCGTCGCACTGAGCGTGACCGTCAGGCCGTGATCGAGACCACCAAGGCCAAGGTCCTGGCAGATTTCCTGCCTATCCTTGATGACCTGGAGCTCGCACGCCAACACGGAGACCTCAACGAGGGGCCGCTCAAGGCCATTGCGGACAAGCTCACGGGCGTGCTGACTACTAACCAGCTGACCCCCTTCGGCGCCGAGGGCGATGCCTTCGACCCCGAGGTGCACGAAGCAGTCCAGGACCTCTCGACTGGTGACGAGCAGGTCATCGGCACGGTCTTGCGCCGTGGCTACACGGTGGGCGAGCGCGTCGTGCGCACCGCCATGGTGATTATCGCCGACCCTGCCGAGTCAGCCGATACCGCTGATAGTCCGGATAGCTCGGATAGCGCAGAATAGGTATCGCAGGTGGCGTCAGGGCTCAGTGTTCCTTGGCGCCACTCTTCTTTTCACTACTTAATTAGCATTTTTACTTAGCAAAAAATCTTAAAACCTAACCGTTTATCGACTCTCCTGAAAGGAGGAGATGCCCAGTGAACGCTAAGCCAGAATGGGCAGACAAGGATTATTACGCGGATCTGGGGGTCTCCTCGTCCGCAACCGCCGAAGAGATTAAGCAGGCTTATCGCAAGCTGGCCCGCCAGAACCACCCCGACGCCAACCCGGATAACCCCGCGGCGGCGGAAAAATTCAAGCAGGTGGCGGAGGCCTATGATGTGCTCTCTGATAAAGCTACCCGCAAGGACTATGACGAGTTCAAGGCCATGATGCGCGGCGGTGGCTTTGGACGGAGAGGAGGCGCCGGGTTTCCCGGCGGGTTTCGATCCACGCACATGGGTGGACCGGGTGCGCAAGAATTCGACCTCTCGGACATCTTCGGAGGATCCGCTCGAGGAGCGTCTCAAGGCGGCGGTCTTGGGGATATCTTCGGTAGCGTTTTCAACCGCGGCGGTGGTGCTGGCCACACAGCTCGGCCGTCGCGGGGGGCCGACGTCGAAACGCAAATAACCCTCGACTTCCGCGAGGCAGCGAAGGGAACCACCATTCCCTTGCAGCTCAGTGGCGAAGCTCCCTGCACCACGTGCCACGGTTCCGGCTCGAAGAGCGGAAAGCTGACGACGTGCTCGACGTGCGACGGCACCGGTTTTACCTCTGAGCAGCGCGGTACCTTCGGCTTCTCGGCGCCGTGCGCTGACTGCGATGGCACTGGCCAGCGGGCCGAGGACCCGTGCCCGGATTGCTCCGGTTCCGGAACGGTGCATCGCACCCGCTCGATTACGGTGCGTATCCCCGCTGGAGTGATTGATGGCCAGAAGGTGCGCCTCGCTGGTCAGGGTGAAGCTGGTCCGAACGGCACGCCTTCCGGTGACCTCTTTGTGGCGGTCACGGTAAAGCCTGACAAGGTATTCACCAGGGAAGGCGATGATCTGCACGTCACCGTCCCGGTGTCCTTTGCGGAGCTGGCTTTGGGAGACACCATTACGGTGCCGACCCTCGATTCGCCCGTGCGCGTGAAGGTGCCGGCGGGCACACCCGATGGCCGCACGTTGCGCGTGAAGGGCCGCGGCGTGGCCAAGCGCGGCGGCAAAGCCGGTGACCTCATGGTGACCGTGCAGGTCACCGTGCCCTCCACGCTGGATGCGGCGGCTTCCTCGGCGCTGCGCAGCTACGCGCAAGCGGAGAAGGACTCCGGCTTCGATCCGCGTGCCGGTTGGGCCGGTAATACGGTAGCGCGCTAAAGGAGGTGTGAGATGAGCAAGGACAGAACAAGCCGAAGTGATGCGGCGCAGCCCAAGGCGATGTATGTCATCTCCGTGGCTGCAGAACTGTCCGGCATGCATGCTCAAACCCTGCGCACGTATGACCGGATGGGGCTGGTTTCCCCGGCCCGCACCTCCGGGGGCGGGCGCCGTTATTCGGAGAGCGATATTGAGCTCTTGCGCAAGATTCAGGCGCTCTCGCAGGACGATGGCGTGAACCTGGCCGGTATTAAATCCATCATCGAGCTGACTGCGGAGCGTGACCGCCTCGCCGCCGAGCGCGATGAACTGCAGGCAGAAGTTGAGCGCCTGCGCAGCCAAGCCCGCCCATCGCGCGGTGAGCTGGTCCATGTGCCGCGTTCGACCTCCGTGGTGATGTGGACGCCGCGTCGTAATCGACGCCGCGACAGCTAGAAGTTTCCCCCTCCTTCGCGGAGGGGGTTCTTCCGTTTTGGGCCCATCTACAGCCCGCTCAGCCGGAAACTCTGCGCTCGTTGCTTAACACGTGCCCTTGTTGCCAAAGTTCTTGTTCAAAATTGCTCTGGACCGTGAAACTTTGGCAACGAGGGCAGTTTGGGTAGCAACTTTCCTGGGGAGGATAGCTTTCGAAAACGTGAGTTTTGCAAAACTTAACACTACACTCGCACTCAACGTTGTGCGACCTATCACATTCCGAGGTGAATGTGTCTGAGACACCTTAGGTGAAGGCCCGACGGAGACCTATAAGACGACAAGAAAGGTGCGATGACCATGACTTTGTATGCGAACCCAGGAACCCCTGATGCCATCGTGAACTTCCGTGAGCGCTATGACAACTACATCGGCGGCGAGTGGGTACCACCGGTTGATGGTGAGTACATGGACAACATCACCCCGGTTACCGGAGAGGTTTTCTGCCAGGTCGCACGCGGCAAGGAAGCAGACATTAATCTGGCCATCGACGCCGCAGAGAAGGCCTTCGAAACCTTCGGTAAGAGCACCCCGGCCGAGCGTGCGCTCCTGTTGCACCGCATTGCGGACCGCATCGAGGAGAACCTGGAAAAGATCGCCGTCGCGGAAACCTGGGAGAACGGCAAGGCCGTGCGTGAGACCCTCGCTGCTGATATCCCGCTGGCAGTCGATCACTTCCGCTACTTCGCCGGCGCGATTCGTGCTCAGGAGGGCCGCCTGTCCCAGATTGACCAGGACACCGTGGCGTACCATTTCCACGAGCCGCTGGGTGTGGTGGGGCAGATCATCCCGTGGAACTTCCCGCTGCTCATGGCGGCGTGGAAGATTGCTCCGGCGCTGGCCGCGGGCAACACCATTGTGATGAAGCCGGCTGAGCAAACCCCGGCCTCCATCCTGCTGCTCATTGAAATTATTGAGGACCTCCTGCCGAAGGGCGTGCTCAACATCGTCAACGGTGTCGGTGAGGAAGCGGGCGTGGCTCTGTCTACCTCGGATCGCATTGCCAAGATTGCCTTCACTGGCTCCACCCCGGTGGGCAAGATTATCAACAAGGCCGCTGCAGACAAGGTCATTCCTGTCACGCTGGAGCTCGGCGGCAAGTCGCCGTCCATCTTCTTCGCGGACATCATGGACAAGGACGATGCCTACCTGGAGAAGTGCGTCGAAGGCTTCGTCATGTTCGCGCTCAACCAGGGTGAGGTCTGCACCTGCCCATCGCGCGCTCTCATCCACGAGGACATCGCGGACAAGTTCCTAGAGCTGGCCATGGAGCGCGTGAAGAAGATCAAGATCGGCCACCCGCTCGACACCGAAACGATGATGGGCGCGCAGGCTTCCCGGGAGCAGATGGACAAGATCATCGAATACCTCGAGATCGGCCCGAAGGAAGGTGCGGAGACCCTCATCGGTGGCCATGTGAACAAGGTGGAGGGCCTAGAGAACGGCTACTACATTGAGCCGACCGTCTTCCGTGGCACCAATGACATGCGCATCTTCCGCGAGGAAATCTTCGGCCCGGTGCTCTCCGTGGCCACGTTCAAGGACTTCGAGGAAGCCATCCAGATTGCTAACGACACCAACTTCGGCCTGGGTGCCGGCGTGTGGTCGCGCCACCAGAACATCTGTTACCGCGCCGGGCGCGAAATCCAGGCCGGCCGCGTGTGGGTCAACCACTATCACGTGTACCCCGCGCACAGCGCCTTCGGCGGATACAAGGAGTCCGGCATCGGCCGCGAGAACCACCTCATGATGCTCGCTCACTACCAGGAGACGAAGAACATGCTGGTGTCCTACTCCGAGGAGCAGGCTGGTCTCTTCTAAAAGCGTTGCGCGATGATGCCCAGACCCCGCAGAAATGCGAGGTCTTTCCAATAGGAACCATGATCCCCCGGCAGGCCGTTCGCGTCGGGCAGAGGGGCGGCGCCAAAAGCAGGGGAGGAGGGATCAGGGCCGTGGATTCCGCCGCGCGGTCCGGTGGCAATCGCGATGGGGTCCTCGGTATTCCGCGCGCTCCACACCCGGCCGTGCAGCTGCGAGGCACTAGCCACGGAAGCGCCCGGGCTGCCGACGAGCACGATGTCATCCGCAACATAGTCCTGCTGCGCCGCCTTGCCCACCACCACAGAGCCATAGGAGTAGCCCAGGAGGATATGCTGCGCGTGCGGAAAGCGCTGCCGCAAAGCGCGCTGGAAGCGGCCCAGCTCAGCAGCCCCGCGGCGCGCCGGGTCTTCGTGTGCAGCGCGGGGCAGCGAGGCCGGGGCGGAATAACCAATCCACGCCACCGTGGGCCCATTGGTGGCGCGCGCGATGGCGCGGGCGCGCTCCACGGCGGTGGGCCAGCTCGCTGTCTCGGAAGAACCTACCCCACCCACAAAGGTGCTTACCTGGGCGGCGTGGGTCCCGATGCCTTCGGGGTCCACGAGTGCCACCAACCGCCCGGGGCCGGCCTCCAGCACGGTGATATCCGGGTTAGCCGCGGCCAGGGAACGAACCTCCTCGCTAGCCATGGTCAGCTGGACCTGGTGCAGCTCAGTGAGAGTCAGGTCGCTGAAATCCTCCAAGCGGCTCGGTGGCTGGGCCATCTCCGGGGTGCATAAGGCGTTTAATTGGCGGGCGCAGGCCCAATCGAGGACGTCGGCCAACGCATCTAACTGCCCAAGCGCCACGCTGGCGGGCTCGGCAAATGCAGGGATCGCGGCGAGCTGCAGGGCGCGTGCGCGCAGCTGTTCAATTCTCTCCTGTAGGGGCGCATAGAGGCTCAGGATCTGCGCGGCCAGGCGCATCTGTTGCGCGGGTTCTAATAGCGTGTCGGTGGCGCGCTGCAATGCGTGCCGTGCGGCATCGGCAGCAGCTCCGGATAGCGCTAGGCCTGCCCAACGATGGTGTGAGTCAGTGACATAAAGTTCGAGTTCAGAAGCAGAATTTACCATCCAGTCAGCCTCCGCACGTAGTTCTTCCGCCGCGCTCATTCGCTTCCCTCCAGTCGTAAGGAAAGCTCAGAATCAAGACTCTGGGTCACACCCACGAAGCGCTCCAGCTCTCCTAGGCGCGCCCGTCGATCTCCTTCGCTGGCTCTTCGCACCTCCTCCCACCGCGCGCCGAGAAGAGCTAGCGCGCGAGCCGTACGGGGAGGCTCTTTCAAAGAAGGCGTGGCGGCGGGCGAGACGTGGCCGAAGAGGGAACGGATCTGCTGAAGGGCAGCATGGTCGATGTCGAGGTGGTTCATAGCATCGAGAGTGCGCTAACTGTCCAATCGCCGTAAAGAGCAGCAACCGCGAATCCACGAAATCTGTGGATAACTAGTCCGGGCTCGTCTACCGTGGGCCGCATGAAGGTAGCAGCAGTTCAATTGACCAGTACCGGAAACGTCGAGGAGAACCTCGTAGTAGCGCTCGACAAGATCCGGGAAGCCGCGGCCAACGGCGCGCAGCTCATCGTCCTGCCGGAAGCTACCACCCAGAGCTTCGACTCCGGGCGCCTCGATACACACGCAGAAGGGCTTGATGGCCCCACCGCCACTGCCGTGCGCGCGCTGGCAGAAGAACTCGGCGTGTATGTGGTGCTGGGAATGTTTGCCCCAGCGGATACCGTCCAGCGTGGGGAGAAGACCATTAATCGTGTGGCCAACGTTGCGCTCATCGCCGGGCCTGGTGTTCTCGGCGGCTACGAAAAAATCCACACTTACGATGCTTTCAAGTACAAGGAATCCGATACCGTCCGGCCGGGCGAGTCACTCGTTGCCTTCGATGCCGGTGACCTCACCGTGGGTGTCGCCACCTGCTATGACATCCGCTTCCCTGAACAATTCAAGGAGCTCGCCCGCCAGGGTGCTCAGCTCATCGTCGTGCCCACCAGCTGGGCAGATGGCCCGGGCAAGCTGGAGCAATGGCGCCTGCTCAGCGCGGCGCGCGCGCTTGATTCCACGGCTTATATTCTGGCCGCAGGCCAGGCCCGCCCCGGTGGGGAGGCGAAGGCGGGGCAGACTTCCGGCCCCACCGGCATTGGGCACTCCGTCCTCGTGGCGCCGGATGGCACACGTCTTGCCGAAGCCGGCTATGAGCCGGAAATCCTCTACGGCGAGGTGGAGCCAGACTCCGTGGCGAAGGTCCGCGAATCCCTCCCCGTCCTAGACGCCTAAGCCCCGATTGCACGCCTAAGCTCCGTTTGTACGCCTAGGCGCTCAGCGCGCCTAGGCCCACTGGGATTTCTTCCACGCCGCCCAGGCTTCCCAGTCATCGCCCCAGCCGTCGAGCTCCGCGGCGGAGGCCGCCCACTCGTGGCCACGCTGCCAGCTATCCATGGTGATAGCCTCCTCCGCGACGCCACCCGCGAGCAAGGCCGCGCGCGCTAATTCCACGCGGTCGGCCGGACCGATGAGTACAAAGCGGCGGTCAGTCCCTTCGGCGAGCACCGGTTCCATCGGCTCCTTGGCCACCACAGGCTTAAACCCGTGGGCAGCCGGCTGCGCCCCCAGCAACCACGGGTCCTGTCCCTCCCGCACGATGTGGCGCAGCTTCAGCTCCGGAAGCAAGGCCTGCAGGTTAGCCTGAAATTCCGTGTCATAGTGCTCGCCCGGCGAAGGTGCTACAGCATAGACCTGGAGACCGGAGGGGAGGGTGTTCTCTAGGGCGTCGAGAAGCAGCGCCCGGGCACCCGCCCATCCCGTACCGAAGGAAATGAGGGTGGTTCCGGAATCGAGTTGCGGCGGCTCACCGGCGGGCATGCCCAACGTCCACCAATCACCCGGCTGCGCCTTGGCCAGCATGGAGGAAGCCTCACCGGCCAGCGCGAGGTGGAATATCAGTTGCCCGGAATCACCAGCAGGCGCTGCCGGGGTCAACGGACGCCAGGTTCCCGGCGTGAGCTGCGAGGTCACCGGCACGTGCTGGCCCGCGCGGTAGTCCAGCGCCATACCGGACTCCAACCGGACTACAGCGGTGTTCCGGTTGGGCTTTTCCACCGCCACCACCTGGGCGCTATGAGCGGGAGGAAGACCGGCGACATCCGCCTCCTGTGCGGCGGTACGCATGATGGAGCACACCTGGGAAATGGTGCGCGTGGCGACGTCATGCTGGTACGGCGTGAGCCCCAGAACCCCCAGCCCGTGAACAAGTGATGCCTCAAATTTCGGATAGACCTCAGGCGGGAAACCGAGGCGGCGATGATCACGGCCCATGCGTACCAGGCGCTGGGCCACGTCCCCCTGTACCTCATCGCCCTCCACATTCTCCAGCACCCACGCCAGCGCCGGGGCCATGGAGGGGTGCGTGTCTTTCATCGACAGAGCAAAGACCTGGCGGGACTCGGCCACGGTGGCGAAAAAGTGTCCGTGTACTGCGTCGCGATAGTCTTCCGCGTGCTTGCGTAGGTGCTCACCCAGTTCCCTCATGCCCGCCCATCCTAGCCCCTGGGGGTAGAGCCACATCACCCTCGGGTTATATGCCAGGGGTGGAAAAGCGGGAAGGGGGTTGTAGTGTAATCAACGGTTCATTTCCCGAAAGAGGGTGAGTCTCGTCTCAAGGACGCCGCCGAGTGCGGCATGGAAGGAAGTTTTCGCATGGAAGAATTCTCTGCGTTCACAATCATGACCGACGTGGGCTGGATTTCTTTGCTCATGGTTATCGGCAACGTTCTGCGCCACCAGATCAAGTTCGTGTTCCAGGACTTGCTCTTGCCTGCCCCCATCACGGCAGGCCTACTCGGCTTGCTCTTAGGCCCTAATGTCTTGGGCTGGATCGGTTTCTCCGACAACCTCGGCGATTACACCTCACTGCTCATCGCTGTGGTCTTCGCCTCTATGGCCTTCTCCATGGAGATGGGCGGCAATATGGGCAAGGGTGCCCGCAACATGTGGGGCTATTCCACCATGATGTTCACCGGCCAGTGGGGCCTGTTCATCGTTTTGGGTCTTCTCCTGTTCAAGCCAACCTTTGATACCCCAGACTGGTTCGGCATGATGCTGCCCGTTGGCTTCACGGGTGGCTTCGGTACCGCGGCGGCTGTCGGTAGTGCCTTGGAAGGTGTGGGTGCTGAGGCGGCGTCCTCCTTGGGCTTTACCTCCGCCACCGTGGGTACGCTGGCCGCCATCATTGGCGGTATCGTCGCCGGTAACTGGGGCATCCGTAAGGGCAAGGTTTCGTACGTGCCGAAGAAGCTTCCGGAGGAACTGCGCCGCGGCTACATCTCGCGCCTGGAGGATCGTCCTTCCCTGGGCCGTGCCACGACGAACCCCTCTGCCATCGAGCCCATCACCCTGCACGTTGGCTTTATTGCTTTGACCGTGATGACCGCTTATGGCATCAACAAGGGAATCTCCTCCATCTGGGAGAATGTTTCTATCCCGCTGTTCGCCATGTCCATGGTGGTGGGCCTGCTCTTCCGTGCGGTGATGAACATGGTGGGCGCCAAGGACTACCTGGATAAGGACACGGTGAGCTCGGTGTCCGGTGCGGCAACCGACTACCTCATTGCCTTCGGCGTGGCGGCCATCGTCCCGGCTGCCGTCGCGGCCTACTGGAAGGCTCTTCTCCTGCTCTTCGTTCTGGGCACCATCTACTGCATCTTCTTCCTCATGTGGTTTCCTGCCGAGTTCTTCGGCGAGCGCTGGATTGAGCGCGGCATCTTTGGCTGGGGCTGGGCCACGGCTACCGTGGCCACCGGTATTGCGGTCCTCAAGATCGTCGATCCGAAGCTCAAGTCCGGCACCCTGTCGGAGTACGGCATGGCCTACATTGGCTTCGGACCCTTTGAGATTTCCTGGACCATCATCGCGCCGCTGGCCGTTATGTACGGCTTTACCGCCGGCTTCGGCTGGATCTCCCTGGGCATCGCGGTGGTCATTTACCTCGTCTTCAAGTTCACGGGAATGATGCCGCCGCGCGGCACCATCTTCAAGGAAGGCATCGGACACGTCGGCTCAGAGAAGTAGACGCTGACCTTTCCCGCGTGAAACCCCAGGCCACGGCCTGGGGTTTCTTCGTTCACAGGGTGGCCCGCATTACGGGAGTCAGTGCCTAGTGAACACATTGCTCTTTAACCAAGAATGGGGATAAAATTCAGGAAGTTGTTAGCGTGGCGCTCTCCCATTCTTTCTTTTTATTCTTTCGTCGGCAGCGCAATCTTAGGAATCCATATGCATATTCTTTATGAAGGCTCACCTCGTGAGGTCATCCTCGAGTCTGCGCTTCATATCGGAGCAGCCGAGGGCGATGAGGCTATTACCGTGGAATCCGTGGCCAAGCAGGCGGAGCTTCCCGTCGCTGAGGTACGCGCGGAATTTCCTGATCGCGAGGCAATCGTGCACGCGCTTCCTGATTACGTAACTGAGCGGAAAGTTAAGTTCCTCGAGGAAACGCTCGACGCTGCTCCTGGTTACGCCGATCTTTTTACTAAGCTGACCACTTTTACTGAGGCCTACTACGAGTACGCCGAACGTGAGCCGGAGCTGTTCCGCTACCTCTTTGAGAAGAAGGCCTATGTCTCCGAGGATGAATGGCGTGCTCTTTTGCAGGGAAACTTATCCCACAATCGCACCTTGGACCTGATCTATGAAAACATCTCGCTCATCGCGGCCGAGGAGAAGCTTAAGGTAGGAAGCGATGTGTGCTTTCAAACGGTGGCGCGGCTGAGCGCGGCCACCTTGGCTACCGTCCACGGTATGGCGCACCTGAGTGTTTTGGGTGTGCTGCGGCACCAGCACTCGGTGGTGCGACGCTTTAACCTCCGTGAGGTATGTAAAGCACTCATTGGAACCCTGTTCAAGGCTGCGGAGTTCTTGGAGATTCCGGATGTGCGTAGCCCGATGCAGGAGTACCGCGCGTTGCTCGCCGGGTTTGTTCCGGACCGCGATATTTCGTTGGACATCTCTGCGATTGAGGACGTGCAGGAACTTTCCACAGAGCGGGCACGCATGGCTGTTAAGGAACGTGCCATCCAGCTGGCAGCGCGGGAAGGGCTGCAGTGCGTGACCATTGAGAACGTGGCCGAGTATTTCGGTGTCTCCGATGTTGTCGTTGCTTCGCTGGTGGACAATGACTTCGTGTTGCGTGAATCCGTTGAGCGGGAAACCGACTGCGAGCTTGAAGCCCACAGTCTCTACCTGCTGGAGCGGCTGCCGGAGGGTGCATCGGCCGTCGACAAGCTCCTGTGCGTTGCGGTGGCCTATTTCCACTATGCGGTGACCTTCCCCGAACGCTATAGCGCCTGCATTGCTGCTGCCTCCGGCTCCGTGGTGCCGTTGAGTGAGGACGGTGAGGAGCAAACCCAGATGGGTGAGTCCTTCGCGCTGCTGATGCAGTTTGCCCGTGAGGCGCTGCGAGAGGCCGGCTATGCGCCCGAGGACCGCTTGGTCTACATCAAGAACCTCACCCTGTGGGCTGGCGCTGATGGCATGTGCCACTTGGCGTCGATGGGTGAGTTTCGAGATATCGACCTCGAACAGAAGTGGTCCCTCTATTACTTTGTCACGGCCGTGGTTCTCGCGTCCTTTTCCTACGACCTTCCAGAGGAGCAACCACAAGCCTCTCAGTCGGCTTAAGCATTTACCGCACCGGTCCCTCCGCACCGTTGCACCCAGCAGGGCGGTGGGGCTGGTTTTCTTATGCCTATGGCCTGCCAAGCGGGCAGAAGAAAAACTTGAGTGAAGCCCTATCAACCCGGTCGGGGGTGGTTGGTTTAAAAAACTTCTAGTTGAGTGGAACAGACTCAAGTTCTGTAGCGTTATAGACAGTGAAGCTTCCTTCCCTGCTGTAGCCGCAGGGAGGTTTGGATAAACGCTAGGAACGGAGAAACACAACAATGAGTTCTTTTAACCCCACCACTAAAACTCAGGAGGCCCTGCAGCAAGCACTGCAGACGGCTTCCGCCAACGGTAACCCGGACATCCGCCCGGCACACCTCTTAGCAGCCATCCTTGAGCAGAAGGACGGCATTGCCGCCCCAGTGCTCAAGGCCACCGGTGTGGATCCGGAGACGGTGCTCAAGGAGGCACGCCAGCTTATCGGCGCCCTCCCGAAGGCCGAGGGCGCCAACATGGCGAACCCGAACTTTAACCGCGACGCCCTCAACGTCCTCACCCGCGCCCAGGAGCTGGCCGGCGAGCTTGGTGATGAGTACGTCTCCACCGAGGTTTTGCTTGCAGCTATTGCGGGCTCGAAGACGGATGCCGCGGAGCTGCTGACCTCCCGGGGTGCCACTTACGACGCGCTCAAGGGCGCTTTCCCCTCCGTGCGTGGTGCAGCCAAGGTGACCTCGGAGAACCCCGAGGAGCAGTTCCAGGCTCTGGAGAAGTACGCCACGGACCTCACCGCCCGTGCCCGCGAAGGCAAGATTGACCCGGTCATCGGCCGTGATCAGGAGATCCGCCGCGTGGTCCAGGTTCTTAGCCGCCGCACGAAGAATAACCCGGTGCTCATCGGTGAGCCCGGTGTGGGTAAGACCGCCATCGTGGAGGGCTTGGCCCGCCGTATCGTGGCGGGTGACGTACCGGAATCCCTCAAGGGCAAGACGCTGCTGAGCCTGGACCTTGGCTCCATGGTCGCCGGCGCGAAGTACCGCGGCGAGTTCGAGGAGCGCCTCAAGGCCGTGCTCGATGAGATCAAGGCTTCCGATGGACAGATCATCACCTTCATCGATGAGCTGCACACCATCGTGGGCGCCGGTGCCACCGGTGAGGGTTCCATGGATGCCGGCAACATGATTAAGCCCATGCTGGCCCGCGGCGAGCTCCGTCTGGTGGGTGCCACCACCCTCGATGAATACCGCAAGTACATCGAGAAGGACGCCGCCCTGGAGCGCCGCTTCCAGCAGGTCTACGCCGCTGAGCCCTCCGTGGAGGACACCATCGGTATCCTCCGTGGCCTCAAGGAGCGCTACGAGGTGCACCACGGTGTGCGTATCCAGGACTCGGCCTTGGTCTCTGCCGCTGAGCTCTCGCACCGCTACATCACCAACCGCTTCCTGCCGGATAAGGCCATCGACTTGGTCGATGAGGCAGGCTCTCGCCTGCGCATGGAGATTGACTCCTCCCCGCAGGAGATTGATGAGCTGGAGCGCATCGTGCGCCGCCTCGAGATTGAGGAGCTGGCTCTGAAGAAGGAATCGGACGCCGCCTCGAAGGACCGCCTGACTGCCCTTCAGCAGGAGCTGGCTGATGAGCGCGAGAAGCTCGGTGAGCTCAAGGCCCGCTGGGCCAATGAGAAGAAGGCCATCGATGATGTGCAGACCATCAAGGAACAACTGGAGGACCTGCGCCGCCAGGCAGAGATTGCGGAGCGCGATGGTGACCTAGCACTGGCCTCCGAGATCAACTACGGCAAGATGCCGCCGCTGGAGAAGGACCTGGCTGCCGCCGAGGAGAAGGCTCAGCAGCAGCACAACACCATGCTCAGCGAGGAGGTTACTCCGGATACCATCGCGGAGGTTGTCTCCGCCTGGACCGGCATCCCAGCCGGCAAGATGCTGCAGGGAGAGACCGAGAAGCTGCTCAACATGGAATCCGTGCTGGGACAGCGCGTGGTGGGCCAGAAGGAGGCCGTCACCGCGGTCTCTGATGCCGTGCGCCGCGCGCGTGCCGGTGTGGCTGACCCGAATCGCCCGACCGGTTCCTTCCTCTTCCTAGGCCCGACCGGCGTGGGTAAGACGGAGCTGGCGAAGGCTCTGGCGGACTTCCTCTTCGACGATGAATCCGCCATGGTTCGCATCGATATGTCCGAGTTCGGTGAGAAACACTCCGTCGCCCGCCTCGTCGGTGCCCCTCCGGGATACGTGGGCTATGACGCCGGTGGCCAGCTCACGGAGGCGGTGCGTCGCCGTCCGTACACGCTGGTGCTTTTCGACGAAGTCGAGAAGGCCCACCCGGATGTCTTCGACGTGCTGCTCCAGGTGCTCGATGAAGGCCGCCTGACCGATGGCCAGGGCCGCACCGTGGACTTCCGTAACACGGTCATCATCCTGACCTCGAACCTGGGTGCCGGCGGCACCAAGGAGGAGGTCATGGAGGCAGTCAAGCGCAGCTTCAAACCGGAGTTCATCAACCGTCTTGATGATGTGGTGATGTTTGAGCCGCTGACCTCGGATCTGCTCTCCGGCATCGTGGACATCCAGCTCAAGGGCTTGGCCGAGCGCCTGTCCGGCCGCCGCCTGACGCTGCAGGTCTCCGACGCGGCCAAGCTGTGGCTGGCGGAGCGCGGTTATGACCCGGCCTATGGTGCCCGCCCGTTGCGCCGCCTGATTCAGCAGGCCATCGGCGACCAGCTGGCCAAGAAGTTGCTGGCCGGTGACATCGTGGACGGCGATACCGTGCACGTTGACGTCGCCGACGGTGGCGAGCGCCTGGAGCTAGCTGCCCGCACCGCCTAAGGCACCGACTAAACCGGTGAGCGCGATTAGCGCTCACCGCGCTCACCGCGTTCATCGGTCGCCACTCTTCGCTCATGCCCCTATGATCTAGGGACATGAGCATTTTGATCTCCCCTCACGAGTTGAGTGAGAAGATTTACCGCGGTGATAAGACGACCATCCTCGCTTCCCTCTGGGCACCAGGGGAAGGCGAGGCCTTCAATCAGTTTTCCTCCCTCCACATTCCGACTGCCCAGTACGCCGACGCCGCTTCAGCCTTCGTGGGCCTGCCCGGCTCCAAGGTAGGGCGCAACCCACTCCCGCAGACCGAGAAGATTCAAGAGTGGATCGACCTCTGGGGTCTAGAGGAGGACAGCGAAGTCGTTGTCTACGACGAAGGCCGCGGACTCTTCGCTGGCCGTGCGTGGTGGACGCTGCGCTGGGCGGGCATCCACAACGTCCGCATCCTCGACGGCGGCCTGTCAAACTGGCGTGCCCAGTCCCTGCCCACCCTTACCGGCCCGGGTAACTTGGGCATGCCCTCGGACTTTGAAGTGACCACGGGGTCGATGCCCACGGCCACCATCGACGAGGTCAAGGAGCATAAGGGCCTGCTTCTCGACGTTCGCACGCGCAACCGCTTCGCCGGCCGCCGCGAGAACCTCGACTTGAAGGCCGGCCACATCCCGGGTGCAGTCAACCTTCCGGAGCGCCTCTTTCACACGCAGGACGTCACCGTGTGGAAGTCCAAGGAAGAAATCCTCGAAATCCTTGAGCAGCACGGCGTGACCAAGGAAAACGTGGACGGCGCCATCATCTACTCCGGCTCCGGTAACCACTCCGCGCTTACCATCGCCGTGCTGGAACACGTGGGCTTTACCGGCTTGCGCCACTTCGTGGGTGGATGGTCGCAGTGGTCAGCCAACCCGAAGAATCCGGTGGAGCGTGGCGACCGCGAGCACGTCTAGAATCCGCGCGTGACCAGCGCGTCAGCGCAGATCGAGCGCGCTGGGCGATTAGAGTCAGGCAGTGATGCCTTTCGTACTCTTATCCCTCGCCGCCGTCGCGCTCGTGGCTGGTCTCATCGTGCTCTGGTTGGATCACCGCCAGCGCGCCGCGCTCTCCGCCGACGAAACCACCACAGCGGCCGATACCGCTGCGCCTGAACTCACCCCTGACTCCCCCTCAGAGCCCGCGCTCGCCGAGGAACCCGCGCTCGCCGAGGAACCTGAGCCTGCTCCAGAGCCCGACATCATTACCGAGCCGGAGCCAGAACCCGTGGCTGAGCCAGACCCCGTGGCTGAGCCGGCAACCGAGCCAACTGCGGATGCCGCTGAAGAACCGGCCGCCGCTGAGCCCAGTGAGGAACCGGCCGCCGAACCGCAGGCTGCCGCACCCAGCTTTGCGGAGCGCGCAGAGCGCGCCAAGTACCTCGTGCCGGGCAGTGCCCGCCGTGAGCGCAAGGCCTTTGGCCAGCAGCGCGGCTGGGAATACCTCAAGCATGATTCCTACCTGGCGGATGAGTGGACCCGCGGCGCTGCCGCCCGCGGCCACGAACCCCGCGACATCGTCGCCGGAACTGTCCGGGGGCACGAGACGCTGCTCTTCGATATGGGTGCTATCCCCGTCATGGCTATGCGCACCGGCGCGGCCTCCGATATCGTGGTGGATTTCCGCCGCGCAGGCGAGGAGATCGAAAACCTCTCCGAGGATCTGTTGTACGTGCGTGAGGAGGAAGGTTTCGAGGTTTTCGCCTCCGATGCTGGCGTGGGCCAGCGCTTCATCGATACCCGAGTGAGTACGGCGTTGAATCATCTACCCGCCGCGGTGACTGCCGTGTGGCTGGAAGGGGAGTGGGTGCTGGCCCAAACTACCCGGCAGGCCCGCAGCGCTGAGTGGGAAGAGCTGCTCGAACCGCTGTCGCTGCTCGCCGATGCTGCTCGCGTTCTTCCACCGCGCTCCGAAGCCGCTCAGGTCCTGCGCGTCGATGAGCTGGACCCCAGCCGCGACATCCCGGAACCTCCGCAGCCGGAACCCACCGGGCCCACGGCGGTTCCGGACCGCGATGATTCCCTCGACGCCCCCACCATCCAGCGCCCCACCGAGCCGGTGGTCATGCCGAGCCGCACCACCAGCGAGGCCCGCGGCACCATCGACCACTCCAGCCTGGGTGCGGATGAAGTCGACGCGATTGCCGATGGCCACGAGCGCCCCACCTACGAAAACAATCAGGCCCGCCTGCCGCGCCGCTTCGATGGCGGCTCCTCCATCTTCGACTAGACCCGCCAGCCCGCCGCCGCGGCGAGGCGCCGCAGCCAGGTGTCACAGCCGAGCACCAGCACTAGTCGCGGGCAACCGTGCGGGAAGAGGGTAAACTACAGAGCGGATTTTTCACGGCCGAACAGCCACAGACTTTAAGGAGCGAGCGATGAGCCTGGATCAGCAGAAGAAGCAACGCCTAGCAGAACTGGTGAAGGAGCTGGCCGTCGTCCACGGCAAGGTCACGCTGTCCTCCGGCAAGGAGGCTGACTACTACGTGGACCTGCGCCGCGCCACCCTGCAGCACGAGGCCTCGCGCCTTATCGGCTCGCTGCTGCGTGAGCTCACCGCTGACTGGGATTATGCTGCCGCCGGTGGCCTGACCATGGGCGCGGATCCAGTCGCGCTGTCCATCATGCATGCCGATGGCCGCGATATCGACGCCTTCGTTGTCCGCAAGGAAGCCAAGAAGCACGGCATGCAGCGTCAGATTGAGGGCTTCAACGTCGAGGGCCAGAAGGTGCTCGTTGTCGAGGACACCACCACGACCGGCAACTCGCCGCTGACCGCCGTGAAGGCTCTTCGTAAGGCAGGCGCCGAGGTGGTCGGAGTGGCCACCGTGGTGGACCGCAACACCGATGCCGGCGCAGCCATTGCCGCCGAGGGCCTGGAATACCGCTACCTGCTGGGCCTTAAGGATCTTGACCTTGCCTAAGCCCGAGGAAGAGGCGGCAGCCAAAGGCCCCACCGAGTGGAACGAGGGCCGCCACGGTGTTGGCCCGTGGGAAGGCCCGCTGCCCGAAGGCCCCGAAGCGGAGAAATACGATCCCGAACTGCTCGCGGAGGGGGATCGCCGCAATGTCGTCGATGCCTACCGTTACTGGACACGCGAGGCGATCCGGGAGGATATCGATAAGCGCCGGCATGCGCTGCACATCGCCATCGAGAACTTCGAAAACGATTCCAACATCGGCACCGTGGTGCGCACTGCCAACGCCTTTGCCGTCGACACCGTCCACATTGTGGGACGCCGCCGCTGGAACCGGCGCGGCGCCATGGTCACCGACAGGTACCAGCACCTCATGCACCACGCGGATGTTACTGAGCTGATGGCCTGGGCGGCGGACCAGGAACTGACCGTCGTGGCCATCGATAACACCCCCGGGTGTGTCCCCCTAGAAACCGCTGAGCTGCCTGAGCGCTGTCTGCTCCTCTTCGGACAGGAAGGCCCAGGCGTCAGCCCGGAAGCCCAGGACGCAGCAGTAATGACCTGCTCAATCGCGCAATTTGGTTCTACTCGCTCCATCAACGCGGGCGTGGCCGCAGGCATTGCCATGCATGCATGGATTCGGCAGCACGCCGATTTATCAAAAGCTTGGTGAGATCCCGCGCACTGTGTTTACATCTAGGTAACGAATTCACATTGTGAGAATGATGAGACAAAAGTGTTAGAGAAATGGTCCCACCGCGCCGACCTTGCGGAAACAGCCATCAATGAGCGCCACGCGCAGGCCGTGTGGGGCTTGCCCCGTACCAACCTTGCCGTGGTGAGTTGGCCACCCACCACCAAGGAATCACTCTTTGTGCATTGGCATTATTGGTGGCAGGCGCATTATCTGGACTGTCTCGTTGATGCGGCCCTGCGCAAAAACACCAAAGCCCGCCGCGCGCGCATCGCTGACACCATCCGCGGCATCCATGTGCGCAATCTCCGTGCGCTGACGAAGAACCGCTACTACGACGACAAAGCATGGCTCGCCCTAGCCATCGCCCGGGCCGGTGAGCTCAAGAAGCAGCGCCCCTACAAGAAGTTGGGCACCCTGCAGCACAACATCCGCGATGGCATCGACACCCAGGTCGGCGTGCTGCCCTGGCGCGAAGGCGAGACCTTCCTCAACGTCCCCTCGAACGGGCCGGGCGCCATCATGCTGGCCCGCATGGGGCGCGTGGACGAGGCCCGCCACATCGTGGACTGGATCTACGATCACTTGATTGACGACGATGGCTTCGTCATGGACGGCATCCGCATGCGTATGGATGGGCAGGAGATCGTCCGCAACATCCACCCCTACTGCCAAGGCGTGGTGCTCGGTGCCTGCTTGGAAATCGTGCTGGCGCTGCGGGAGAAGACCGGCCTGCGCTCCGTGGAGGATATCGACTCCGTCCACGAGGCAGAACTCGCCGCGGACATGATGGATTACACCACTCGCATCCGCGGCCTAGTCCAAGCGGTGGCCACGGGCATGGCGACGTACACGGGCGTCATCGACTGGCAGACTGGCGACGGCGACGGCGGCCTCTTCAAGGGCATCCTTGCTCGCTACCTCGCGGACGTGGCGGTGCGCCTGCCGGGCGATTCCCCGGCCAACCGCGCGACGAAGAAGCTGGCCGCTCGCCTCGTGACGGCCTCGGCGGAATCCGTGTGGGAACACCGCCTAGAGGTAGACGGCCTACCCATCTTCGGTTCCGATTGGACCGCGGATGCGAAGCTTCCCCATAACTACGGTTTCGGCCCCTCGTCATTGAGCCAGAAGATGGGCATTATCCGCGTGGCTGAGCGCGATTTGTCCGTTCAATTGTCCGGTTGGATGTTGTTGGAGGCCTGCACCCGGATTGTGAAGTACAAGTCAGAATCCAAGAAATAGCAGCGTTTCCCCAGGTGGTCGGGGGATTCCTGCCCATGCGGAGCGGTGTTTAAGTGAGGTCACATCGCATCTCGCGGCGGAAAACCACAACAACAGGCATACTTGGGTGTTGGAACGTGTTGTTTCGCTGGTTTGTGAGACGGCACGGCTTACTGCACAGCAACTCCAAAGGATGGAATTTCATGCCTATTGCAACCCCTGAGGTTTATAACCAGATGCTGGATACCGCCAAGAAGGGCGGCTTCGCATTCCCGGCAATCAACTGCACCTCCTCCGAAACCATCAACGCCGCTCTCCGCGGCTTCGCCGAGGCTGAGTCCGACGGCATCATCCAGTTCTCCACCGGCGGCGCCGAGTTCGGTTCCGGCCTGTCCGTGAAGAACAAGGTTGCCGGCGCCAAGGCACTGGCTGCCTTCGCTCACGAGGCTGCACAGCACTACGGCATTAACGTTGCGCTGCACACTGACCACTGCCAGAAGGAAGTCCTGGATGAGTACGTGCGCCCGCTGATCGCCTTCTCCCAGGAGCGCGTTGACCGCGGCGAGCTGCCGCTCTTCCAGTCCCACATGTGGGATGGCTCCGCTATCCCGATCGATGAGAACCTTGTGATCGCTCAGGAGCTCCTCGAGAAGGCCCACAACGCCAACATCATCCTTGAGGTTGAGATCGGCGTCGTTGGCGGCGAAGAGGACGGCGTTGAGGCCAAGGCCGGCGCGAACCTCTACACCTCTCCGGAGGACTTTGAGAAGACCGTTGATGCCCTCGGTACCGGTGAGAAGGGTCGCTACCTGCTGGCCGCTACCTTCGGCAACGTCCACGGCGTGTACAAGCCGGGCAACGTGAAGCTGCGCCCGGAGGTTCTGGATGAGGGCCAGAAGGTTGCTGTGAAGAAGCTCGGCCTGGAGGAAGGCTCCCAGCCCTTCGACTTCGTCTTCCACGGTGGCTCCGGCTCCGAGAAGGAAAAGATCGAGGAGGCCCTGCGTTACGGCGTCATCAAGATGAACGTTGACACCGATACCCAGTACGCCTTCACCAACCCGGTTGCACGCCACATGTTCGCTAACTACGACGGCGTCTTCAAGATCGACGGCGAGGTGGGCAACAAGAAGGTCTACGACCCGCGCTCCTACCTCAAGAAGGCTGAGCAGGGCATGGCTGACCGCGTGGTTGAGGCCTGCCAGGACCTGCACTCCGTGGGCAAGACCGTTTCTAAGTAAACCCACACCAACTGGATGACGCTGCTGAGCAGCCGCCGGCGCTGAGCGGCGTCATCACATGCCAACAAGCCATCCCTCACCCACGAGGGGTGGCTTTGTTCATCCAAACCCGCCGCCAGAACGCGTAAAATACCGGAGTCATGGAAGCGCAAGAGTCATCGTCGAGTTCGTCAAGTACCGTCAAGCGCGTTCGCAAAACTACCCGCGAGCAGCTGCGGTTGGTGGATAAATCCCTCAAGGCGCGCCTCACACGCATCCGTAACCGGCTCGTATTCATGCTTCAGTGCACGATAGGTGCTGGTTTGGCCTTCTATGTTGCGCACGATTTCTTCGGCCACGAGCAACCTTTCTTTGCCCCGATGGCAGTCATTATCATTCTTGGGCTATCCGGCAGCGATCGCCTCAAGCGCGCGGTGGACATGTCCATCGGCGGCATCGTGGGGGTTCTGGTGGGCACGCTGCTTGTCGACGCCCTCGGCACCGGCCCCATCCACATGACCATCATCATCGGCCTTGCCCTGGTGATCGGCTCCTTTGTCACGGGCTCGCAGATGGTGAGCAACCAAATCGTCATCGCCGCCATCCTTATCGCCACCATCCTTCCCCCGGAAGAAATGGGCGGCATCTCCCGTGCCATTGACGCCATCATCGGCGCGGTCATTGGCCTCACAATGATCGTGCTGATTCCCTCCTCGCCCTTGCGCGCGGGCCGCTCGGAAGTCTCGAAGGTCTTAGGCATTACCTCCCTGGTCCTTTCCGACGTTGCCAAGGGGCTGGAAGAAAATGATCCCGAAACCATCACTGAGGCCCGCGACGCCGTGCGCGGCACGCAGGATGACATTAACAACATGCTCAACGCCACCAAGGGCGGCGCGGAAACCGCACGTTTGTCGCCCTTCCTGTGGAGCACGCAGCGCACCGTGCGCTCCCTGGAGCGCATCCTCACTCCTGTTGACAACATGGTCCGCGGCACCCGCGTGCTCTCCCGCCGTGCGCTTGTTCTCGCCGAGGACGGTGACCAAGCCACCGCCGAGCAAGTTGAGATCATCGACGAACTTGCTGAAATCACGATGGAGCTCTCTGACCTCTATACCCACCAAACAGCGCATGAGCGCCGCGTGGATGAAGCCCAAGCAATTCCGGAAATAGTCAACCGCTTACGCCAGCTGGGCGCCCGCTGCTCGATGGACATCGCCGGCGAGGAAGCAGTGCTCTCCGCCTATGCCGTACTGGCCCAGACGCGCTCCATCATCGTGGACCTGCTCATGGTGTGCGGCATGTCCCGCGAGTCAGCCGTGGCACAACTCGTGCCCACCTCCAAGCACCCGGCCTACCCGCCGGAGGTCTGGGAAGAGGACTAGGGCTGTACTGCCTAGGGACGCACTATCTGTAGGTCCCGCAGGTGGCGGTAGAACGTCACGCGCTTGACCGGCCGCTTGGCGCGGACTCCATCAACGCTGACGCTGAGCGAAGGCCCGCCAGCCTGTACCGCCCGGCCTTGCATGACGCTGGCGGGGTCGAGCTGCCCAGGTTGAGCAGGCTTGCGCAGGCGCGCGAAGAGCCCTCGGTGCGGTGCTGCGTCCGCCTCAAAACTGGTAACCGCCTTCGCTGCCACGATGCCCGGCGCATCCGTCATTGGTACGAGCTTCGCGCCGAAGACATCCTTTTCGCGGTCGGCGCGCAGCAGCACGGCATCGTCGACGATGATTTCCCCGGTGATCTCCTCATTCGACCATTCCGCAATCGTTGCCGAACCGGCCACGGCAAGGCCCGCATCATTGCGGATGAGCGGCACCGGCTTGGCCGGGGCGGTCAGGGCAAAGGAGAGCGCCTCTTCGACAACCGCGACCTGGTCGGCGAGACTCTGGTCGGTTTCGTGTGTTTTCAGGCCCCAGTTCATCGCAGCGGTGGAGTACTCGCTGGTGGGGACGAAGCCCACCTCGGCCCACAGGTAATCCGCTCGCATCATGCGGGTCAGTACAGCGCTAAGCGCAGCATCGTTGCCGATCACCACGATGCGCAGCGACTCGTGCAGGAATGGGGCTTGCGGTGCTGGCCCCGGTGCGCCGAGATGGCTCACATCTGGCTGCGCGGCAATCTCATCCAGCGATGGGGTGGGGTCCTCCGGCAGGATTTCCTTGGCCAGTGCATCAATAGCCTTCAGCTCTTGCCGACTGGGAACCTCCGCGACGCGGAAGTACTCGATACGTACTCCGTGCCGGGCAGTCTCAGTGAGTGCAGTGGTATGAGCGTCGGTGAGGTGGCCGCCGCAGTCTAAAAGTGCACAGATCATACAAGAAGCATAGAAGCGTCGGCAGAGCTTGGCTAAAAAGCGCCTTCAGCGACGCACGAGTAGCGGAGCTTTCCCCGGAAAAGTAGTGCACGTCACATTCCGCCAGTAGGCTCCAAGGCAACGCCAAACTTCCTAACACTCAACTCTTTCCTAATATTCGACTCTTCTTTGTCTAACAGCTGGAGGTAATCACCATGTCCGCCCGTATGACAACCCTTGCGCTTGTTTCCACCGCTGGTCTCTTGATGAGCTCGTGCAGCTTCATCGGCGGCTCCCTGACAGAACCCGAGGAGCCGGCATTCACCGAGGCCGCCGCTGAGTCGACGACGAGTTCTGCGGCGACTACTTCTTCTAAGGCCACCTCGACGTCCAGCAGTGCATCCTCCTCAAGCGCTAACGCTGACTGCGACGAGAAGCAAGAACTCGAGGACACCAAACTCAGTAAGGTCCTAGAGAATGAAGAAGCCTACGTGAAGGGATCCACTGAGAAATTTGAAGACGTGAGCATCGGTGAGGATGAATATGATCCCTGTAAGTTCCTCAGCTACGTGGTGCTGGAAGGCGAGTTTGATGGGGAGGATGTCAAGGTTCCCGTCTTCTTTTCCAAGGGCGATCTCAGAGACGAGGATGCCCTCTTCATTACGTCCTCTTCTTTAGAGGTGAAGGAGGATGGTGAGGGGTATACCTATGAGTCCAAGACCGAAGGCGACATCGTCGGCGTCGAGGGCAAAGTAAACAGGCGTCCGGGCACCGAAGCCACGTCCATGGAAAATTCCTTCGACGGCGTGAACTCGGACATCTTCTTCATTGACGTCAAGTCAGAGCCCACCGACTCGGCGGATCTAGCCCAGGATGAGGAGGATCTCCGCGGCGAAACGCTCTTCGATATTTCCGCTGATGGCTGGAACTTGGTGTGCGGTATTGATGCGTCTGAAAAATCCATTGACTGTGCACATGGCGATGGCGGAGCCTGGGTCGTCAAAAGCGATAAGACTAACCTGCCGGAAGATATGGAATTCGATGTGGTGAGCCTCCGTCCGCTGGAGGGAGAAACCAGTTTCAACCAGGGCGGTGTCGACAACCTCCCAACTGATGGCAAGAAGATCGAAAGCAACGGTCTCTACCGAATTGGCGTCGATGGCATCGAAGCCCAAATTGCCGTTGTTGACGATGGCGTCATTATCAGCACCCCAAACAATTCGAGGCTGATGTTCACCAATGACACTATCTTCATCGAAGAGAAAGACAAGGGCGACGGTGCTAATTCAAACACCGAAACCGCTTAGGAGGGCTTAAAGGAGATTCGAGACGAACCTCTCCCCGGTGTGCCGGCGCATCATTTCCTGACGAGCTTGTCACAAACTCAACACTGCACCACCATGGCGGGTAAAGTAGGTGCGTATTTGACTTCAATAAATAGGAAGTGACACCAACATGGCAGCGATCGTCATCGTCGGCGCCCAGTGGGGCGATGAAGGCAAAGGCAAGGCTACTGACATCCTCGGCGGCAAAGTCGATTACGTAGTTAAGCCCAACGGCGGTAACAATGCCGGCCACACCGTCGTGGTCGGCGGCGAGAAGTACGAGCTGAAGCTCCTTCCCGCCGGCATTCTTTCTGAAAACGCCACCCCGGTCCTGGGTAACGGCGTGGTGATTAACCTGGAGGCCCTTTTCGATGAAATCGATGGTCTCGAAGCCCGCGGCGCTAACGCTTCGCGCCTGAAGATTTCCGCCAACGCGCACCTCGTGGCGCCCTACCACCAGACCTTGGACCGCGTGCAGGAGCGCTTCCTGGGCAAGCGCGCCATCGGCACCACCGGCCGTGGTATTGGCCCGGCCTATGCCGATAAGGTCGCGCGCATCGGCATCCGCGTGCAGGACATCTTTGATGAGTCTATCCTGCGCCAGAAGGTTGAATCCGCCCTGGACATTAAGAACCAGATGCTGGTGAAGATGTACAACCGCAAGGCAATTGATCCGGAGCAGGTAGTGGAGTACTTCCTGAGCTACCGCGACCGCCTGCGCCCGATGGTTATTGAGGCTGAGCTGGAACTGAACCAGGCACTGGATGAAGGCAAGCACGTCCTCATGGAGGGCGGCCAAGCTACCATGCTGGACGTTGACCACGGCACCTACCCGTTCGTGACCTCCTCGAACCCGACTGCTGGCGGCGCCGCTGTGGGCTCCGGCATTGGTCCGACACGCATTACTACCTCCCTGGGCATCATCAAGGCCTACACCACCCGCGTGGGCGCTGGTCCTTTCCCCACGGAGCTTTTCGATAAGTGGGGCGAGTACCTGCAGACCACCGGCGGCGAAATCGGCGTCAACACCGGCCGCAAGCGCCGCTGCGGCTGGTACGACTCTGTGATCGCCCGCTACGCCACCCGCGTCAACGGCTTCACGGATTACTTCCTGACCAAGCTGGACGTGCTCACCGGCATCGGTGAGATCCCCATCTGCGTGGCCTATGACGTCGACGGCAAGCGTTACGACGAGATGCCGCTGACCCAGTCCGAGTTCCATCACGCCGAGCCCATCTTTGAGACCATGCCGGCCTGGGATGAGGACATCACTAACTGCCAGACTTTTGAGGACCTCCCACAGAAGGCACAGGATTACGTCCTGCGTCTGGAGGAACTCTCCGGCTGCCGCATCTCCTATATCGGTGTCGGCCCCGGCCGTGACCAGACCATCGTGCGCCATGACGTCATGCAAGACCAGTAAGGCGCCAGCCAGTCAAAGGTAAACGAACCTTAGGAACCGCCTAACGGCAATGACGCAGCGTAGTAACAGCGCAACAACCACCGCCCTGCTTCTCCCGCAGCATTGTGCACACGATCATCGACATGCACGATGCTGGAAGGAGCGGGGCGGTTTGTGTTTCTATGGCGGTATTTGCGCGCCAAATACGCCCTGCTTGGCGACGCCTCCCGCGCCCCCAACTTTCACCGCCCTGTATAAAACACCCCCGTTAGGAGTACATTCCTGGGGCAAAAGTTACGAAAGTGACGACGTGACTTAATTAACAATCTGGACGCGTGTCGCAGTCGCATCGAAAAGGGCAGGTCAAACATGTGCTTTTTCTGGTCGGCGACAGAAAGCTCCATTCATCAAATTTTCAGGATGACGTACGGTTTCTTTAATTCGTAAACGGGGCTAACATTAGATCCGAGTTTGTTCATAGACCTTTGGATCCTCTGACCTTCTTCCAAAGTGATAAGTGTGAGCTGCTCTCGGTTGCGTAAGCCGGTTAGTCCCTTACGCGGTCACGTATCCCTAGCGTGATCAATACTTTCAAGTCTTAAGGAAAGGACTTCTTGGTATGAACAAGAAGGAAATCAAGCGTACTGCTGTACGTCGCCGCGGCACTACCATTGCTGCCGCTGCGCTCTCTATTGCTATGGTGGGCCCCTTCGTCCACGCAGTAACTCCAGCATCCCCGTTCGCAGCGGTTGCCAATGCGCAGGAAGATCAGCCGGCTGCTGAGGCTCCGGAAACTGGAGCGGGCAAAGATCAGGCTATCTACTCGCCGGGTAAGGCAAGCCAGAAGAGCACCATCTCCGGTTCCGTGAAGGAGATCGTCGAAGCCAAGGTTGGTTTCGGTAATGTGCAGGACTCCGGTAAGCCGCTGAAGGGTGTTAAGGTCTACGCCCAGTGGTATGAGGGTGAAAACACCCAGCACTCATCCCCAGTGTATTACACCGAGAGTGATGAAAACGGTAACTTCACCCTCAACATGGCTCCGTACACCGATGCTCTCGGTAAGACCCGTCACTTTGATGCGGATGCATCTGTCGGTCTGACCACTGGTGATGACCGGGGCAAGCGTGATCAGAAGCGCGAAAAGATCCGCGTCTGGACGGAGCTTCCGGAAGACATAACGGACAAGTACCGTCTGGTGCACCAGCCGGCGGCTGGTATCTTCCCGGGCATCGGCGCAAACACGACGCCGACCACTCAGGGCGATGCTCAATGGGGTGGCAACAAGATCACCGGCATGACCATCCAGTATGCCCAGAAGGACAAGCTGCCGCAGCACCTGCCAAAGAATAAGTGGGCCGAATCCGAGGGGACCGAACTGTACGGCTCGTACTTGGGACGGGCGTTCTGGAACCTTGACGTTCTGCAGGGTGGTCTGAATCACAACACTGTGAGCGCCTTTGGCGGCAAGGACATTCCTGCTGCGGGACTGAAGGTTGTTGGCTCTTACCTGAAAGATGAAGCCGTGCAGGCGATCCACGACCATGTTGCCGAGACGTACGCGGGTAAGACCTTGCGTGGCAAGGGTTGGACCGTTGACGACGAGCAGGGCCTTCAGAAGTGGATTAATGAGCAGGTGGCAGCGGATCCAGAAGGCTGGATCGCAGAAACCCTGACCACCACCACCAGTGCTGATGGTCGGTTCTCTCTGAAGTGGAAGGGCATCTACGGCCAGGCCTGGGACCGCAAGGGTACGGTGCCTGCAGAGAAGTTCCACACGGTGGCTGCGTCTCGTGATGAGGGCACCTTTATCAACGGCAACCACACATCCAAGCACGTGAACATGGACTGGTCCTACGTCCAGGTCCTTGACAAGGACGGCAAAGAGCTGTCGGATAATGTTGGCATGCTCTACCCGTGGTCTCTGGGGCAGTGGGCCGGACCGTCCGCGGGTGGCGCTAACGCACAGCTTTTCGGTGGCGATGGTGTCGAGATCAACGAGCTTGACGATAAGTACCTGCGCTGGAATGTCGCGCTTGCTCCGCAGGCCCTGAAGTTCGATGTGGTGGATAAGAACACCACCGATAACTGGGCCAAGATCGGAGACAAGGTTCAGACCGATACTGCAGGCCTTCCGCTCTCGGATAACCTGAGCTACTACATCGAATGGTACGACAAGGACGGCAATGTCGTTAAGACGTGTGAGCCCGCTAAGGCTGACTCCGCAAACAAGATTCCGAGCTGTGAGTTCGAGGTTCCAAAGGGCGCTAAGACTGGTGATACCTTTACCGCTCGTCTGAAGGCTACTAGCGGTAACCCGGATCCGGCGAACGACATTGTTCTAGCAATGGACGCTTTCGCGGTGTCTACGACTTACCTGGGCTACGACCCGGCCGATGCCACGGTTAGCGAAGAGGCTACCTCTGAGCCGAAGTTCGACAACCCAGCTTCCGAGACTAAAGAAGAGAAGCCGGAGCAGGCCAAGTTCGAGCTCGGCAAGCTGCCTGAGGGTGTCAATAAGGACCAGGTTAAGGTCGATCCTGAGACCGGTGTCGTGACTTTCACCCCGAACGCTGAGCAGGCTGGTAAGTCCTTCGCCTTCCCGGTTGTGATGCGTGACGAGGCCCTGCAGGTCCCGAAGCTTGATGAAAACGGTGACCCGGTCCTTGGTGAGGACGGCAAGCCAGCTACCCAGGGCCGTGTCGTCGCCCGAGGAGTAGCCCCATTCAATGTTGAGAAGCCTGGTGATCCGGAAACCAAGCAGAACGAGGAGTTCGAGCCTGGTTATGAGGATGGTTCTGGTAAGCCGGGTGAGGATGTCATGGTTGATAAGCCGGTCTTTAAGGATAAGGACGGCAAGGACACCACTCCGCCGGAGGGCACTAAGTTCGAGAAGGGCGAGGGTGCTCCGGAGGATGTGACCGTCAACGAGGATGGTTCTATCACTGTTCCGGTTCCGGAGGATGCGAAGCCGGGTGACGAGATCAAGGTTCCGGTTGTTGTGACCTATCCGGATAAGTCTACGGACACTGTTGACGTCACCGTCACGGTGACTGAGAAGGATACTCAGCCGGAGGTTCCGGGTGCGGATGTGAGCGTTGATGCTGTTCCGGATACGAAGGTTCAGCGTGGTGAGAAGGTTTCCATTCCGGTTAAGTCCACTGAGGGTTCTGAGGTTTCGGCTATCGGTTTGCCGGAGTTTTTGAAGTACAACCCGGAGACTAAGGCTATTGAGGGCGAGGTTCCTGCTGATGCTGACTTGACCTCCTACGATGTTGAGGTTAAGGCGTCTAAGGATGGCAAGGAAGATTCGGATGAGTTTAAGCTCACCGTGACTGAGCGCATGATTGCCGATCCGGACACTGATGGTGACGGTATCCCGGATTCTCAGGATCCGGATATTGATGGCGATGGTGTCAATAACTCCGATGAGAAGGCTGCTGGTACGGATCCGTACAACCCGGATACCGACGGTGACGGCATCAAGGATGGTGACGAGGACGCCGACGGCGACGGTAAGACCAACGCTGAGGAGTCTGATCCGACTAAGGACGAGTCCAAGGATTCTGACGGTGACGGTATTCCGGACATCATCGATAAGGATGATGAGGATGGCCCGAAGGGTGACAAGGACGGCGACGGCATCATCAATGAAGAGGACCCGGATGCTGATGGTGATGGTGTCTCCAACGATGATGAGAAGGAAGCTGGTCTTGATCCGCTGAACCCGGATACTGACGGTGACGGCATCAAGGATGGTGACGAGGACACCGACGGTGACGGTAAGAAGAACAAGGACGAGTCTGAGGTTCCTGAAGGACCGGTCACTGACAAGGACGGTGACGGCCTTGGCGATACTGGTGTTACGGATAAGGATCCGGAAGATGGCCAGGCGGATATTACTGATGGTCCGCTGACCAACGACACCGATAAGGATGGCATCCCGGATGCTGTTGATCCGGATATCGATGGTGATGGTGTCAACAACTCTGATGAGAAGGTTGCTGGTACCGATCCGTACAACCCGGATACCGACGGTGACGGCATCAAGGATGGTGACGAGGACGCCGACGGCGACGGTAAGACCAACGCTGAGGAGTCTGATCCGACTAAGGACGAGTCCAAGGATTCTGACGGTGACGGTATTCCGGACATCATCGATAAGGATGATGAGGATGGCCCGAAGGGTGACAAGGACGGCGACGGCATCATCAATGAAGAGGACCCGGATGCTGATGGCGATGGTGTCTCCAATGATGATGAGAAGGCCGCTGGCCTGAATCCGTTGAACCCGGATACCGATGGTGACGGCACCAAGGATGGTGACGAGGACACCGACGGTGA